>JABSRF010000052.1 GCA_013215275.1 Oligoflexales bacterium
TTCGAAGGGTACTAAAAAGTCCCATATTACAAGGATCATCATAACCTAAACGACATTTTTTGATGGAAACTTCTGATCAGATTCAATATCGAGAAGGCATATAAGAAACGACTCTTTGAAGTGTTAAGTAGATTCTAGTTTTGGTCTATTCTATTTCTGAAGCAATTGTAAAGCCATTTGTGGGACGTTATTGGCTTGAGAAAGCACACTGATGCCAGCTTGCATTAGGATATTGCGTTTTGTTAGTTCAGCAGATTCATTTGCGATATCCACGTCCTTGATTCTGGACCTTGCTGCGGAAAGATTTTCTACTGAAATACTGATATTTTTTACTGTAGAGGTTAATCGGTTCTCCAAAGCTCCAAGCTCACCGCGAATCGAAGCCACTTCGTCGATGGCTACATCGATGATGCCAAGGCTCCTTTGAGAGGAAAACTTGTCTGCTATCCCAACTTCCTCAAGGCCTAGTTTGTCAGCATTGACATCAAGCTTGAATGCATTGAATGAAATACGGTCAACCCCGAGTAAGTTTAGCCCCCCGGTATTGATTTGAAAATCCAGCGTTCCACCTGTTCCATCTAAAAGCACTGTTCCGTTGAATTCGGTTGAGTTTGCGATACGATCCATTTCTTCCTTGAGGGACTGGTATTCTTCATCCAGGTAGCGTCTTTCCTTTGGTCCGATGGTATCACTCGCTGCTTGGACGCCTAGTTCCCTTAGCCTCACCAGGATATTTTGAATTTCATTGAGACCCCCTTCAGCAACCTGGATCAAGGAGACCCCATCATTTGCGTTTCGCTGTGCTTGAACCAACCCTCTAATCTTACCTCTTAGTTTTTCAGAAATGGCAAGTCCTGCAGCGTCGTCTCCTGCTCGGTTGATACGGTATCCACTGGCCAAACGCTCGAGAGATTTATCAAGCAATTTCCTTGTGTTGCGAAGATGCCTTTGGGATGTTAGGGAAGATATGTTAGTTGCTATCCTCAGGCCCATTGAGAGTCTCCGTCGGTGATGAAGGGGCTACTAGCTTTCTTACGGATCAATTATAAATGAATCCTAAGCCTTAAAAAAAATGGACTAATTATTATTCTATTTGTTCATTCATCATACTATCATGACTGGGCAGCGTGAGCCAAAAGTCATTAAATAGAGGCAGTTACTTGACTAGCTGTGGATGAGTGTGAATGAATCTTTTTTTCCATAAAATCAGGCTTATAGATAGATTTGAGAGCGGGGAACTCTTGGGTTTTTAGACCTAGGAAAAAAAGGCTAAGACAGAGTGGAAGGAAAACAATGAGAAGTCTCTACCTTGTTTGGGTGATTTGTCTGTGTACGTTTGTGAGCGTTCCTGCTGGAGCTGGCTTACAAACTTACCATGATGCTAGGGGTAAGGTCATAAAGCTTAGGCAAAAGCCACGAAGAATCGTTTCTGCCTCCGTAGCAGGTGATGAGATCCTCTGGCTCATACTCAAAAAAGCGGAAAGCTTAGAGCGTTTGGTGGGTGTGTCTTACCTGGCTGACCAGGAAAAATTTTCACATATTAGCTCTGAAGTAAAAGCTGTGCCGTTCAAGGTTGGCAAATCGCTTGAAACTTTTGTGAAAGCACAGCCTGATTTGCTTGTTCTAGCCTCGTTTAATAGGCCTGAGTTGATTCAGCAAATTGAGCAATTATCTCTCCCAGTTTTTGTTATGAAAGATTTCAAGAGCATAGGTGACATTATTACTGCTATTCGATCTTTAGCGACCCTTATTGGAGAGGAAAAAGCAGGGCATTTAGTAGAGCAGGATTTTGTAAGCGAATTAAACCTTCTAAAAAAGAGCATTAAGGGAGAGGGGCAGCCTTCCAAGGTCCTGGCTATGGTCGGTGAGCAAGGCGTTATGGCGAAGGAGACCCTATTCGATGACATGTTGGGATTTACTGGAGGAGTTAATGCTAGCTTAGGCCTCGGGCTAACTGGTTGGCCTAGATTGGGCGATGAGGCTTTAATAAGCTTGAATCCAGACTTTTTAGTCTTTCCCGAAGAGGGAGGCTCAACATCAGAGTTGCTTGCCAAGCTAAGCAGGAAGGCTAGTACCAAATCTTGGAATGCGGTAAAAAAATGTCAGTTGATTCGAATTCCTAGCAGAAATTTGATTGCTGCATCCCCATTTATCTTGGAAGGGATCAGAAAAATTAAGACAGATATTGCCAATAAAGACCTAGGGAGCGCTTGTGGCAAATAGCTTTAGCCTGAGAAGCCTTCTATGCTTTTTAATATTGATTGTTCTTGCTACTGCTAGCCTGTTTTGGAAGGTTAATGGAGAGGCTTCTCTTATGCCTTTCAAGTTTCCTCTGCACTTCAAGATTAGCCCAATCATGGAGACAATTTTTTATGAAATAAGGCTTCCCAGACTTCTCATCAGTGGCCTCTGTGGAGCAAGTTTAGCTGGAGCTGGAGTATTAAGCCAGGCATTGTTTCGTAATCCTTTGGCCTCTCCCTCGGTATTGGGAATCTCCAGTGCAGGAACTTTTTGCGCTTGCCTCGTTTTTTTTCTTAACTGGTCTTGGTGGAGTTGGTTTATTATTCCAAGCGCAGCGTTTGCGGGAGCTTCTATCAATACGGTTATCGTATTTTTTCTTGGTAGGAGAAGTAAAATTTTTCAAATTGATAGGCTTCTCTTAGCTGGCCTTGCTTTGTCTTCCATGTGGGGAGCGTTTACCTCTCTCCTAATATCTGTGTCCCTTGAGGATTATCAGACTCTCAATTCGATTATGCATTGGATGCTTGGAGGGTTTTCGGGGCTTGGTTGGGAGCATTTGAAACTTTGTGTGCTCCCATTGGGAGTAACATTATTATTTGCCTTTAGCCTGTGCCCAGAGCTAAATCTCCTTAGCTTGGGTAGCGATTATGCGACTAGCCTCAGCGTTAGTGTTCCCAAATTAAGATGGAAGGTCCTTCTTAGCGTTGGTATGTTAGTGGCAATCATAGTCAGCTTGGCAGGAATGCTGCCATTTGTTGGATTATTGGTGCCTCACCTAAGTCGACTCATCGTGGGGCCTGAGCATAAGCGCTTATTTATTGTGAGCCTTATCAATGGTGCAAGCCTCACCATATTAGCTGACCTCCTTGCTAGAACAGTGGTAGCTCCCATAGAAATGGATGTTGGGGTTTTTACGGCCCTGATGGGAGCTCCATTTTTTTTAGTTATGCTATGGCAAAGGCAGGCAAATCAATGATTTCATTTAAGAGCCTAAAGGTTAGCTACGATAAAAAAACAGTGTTGCATGAGATAAATGGAACCCTGCCTGAGTCGCGATTTAGTGTTGTTCTTGGCCCTAATGGATCAGGAAAAACATCTTTCTTAAGGTCCTTGACTGGATTAAATAAACAGGCTCTTCGCACAGTTTTCATAGAAAAAAATAGCCTTGAGTCATACTCACTCCATGAACGCTCACAGTTAGTGTCGTGGGCCGCAGCAGGAATTACCGTTCCATTTGCCTTTAAAGTTTACGATATCTTGTTGATGAGCCGTTACCCTATCCACCTAGGGTACCCTTCTAAAGCAGATCACAAATATGTTCAGAAGGTCCTTGAAGATTTAAGCTTAGAGGAATTCTCTCCAAGAACAATTGGCTCCCTTAGCTCAGGAGAACAAAAACAGATCAATCTAGCAAGGGCAATAGCTCAAGACACCCCGATTATCATCTGCGATGAGCCTTGTGCTCATTCGGATTTGTCGGTGTCGTTTAAAATTTTGGATTACCTAAATTTTCTTTGCTTAGAGGGTAAATCGATCATTGCAAGCCTTCATGATATTAGCAAGGCTTTAAGCTATGGAGACTACTTTATACTGCTTAATAAGGGCTCAATTGAGTTTCAAGGCATAGATTTTCCCGCTTCAGAGATGATCGAAAAGGTTTTTAAAGTAAGGGTCAAAAATGTTGATGACGGTGGGAAGAAACACATGATTTACGAACCAATAAATTGGTGAGCATCCGGAAATGAAATTTCCGGCTAATGCGAACTATCCTGAGCTAAGTGACTTCAGTCGCTTAGTGAATGGATCTCCTTTATCAAGGGACAGAAAAAACTTTTACCGGATGAGAACTAATT
Source organism: Oligoflexales bacterium (assembly GCA_013215275.1). GTDB lineage: Bacteria > Bdellovibrionota_B > Oligoflexia > Oligoflexales > Bog-1112 > JABSRF01. The sequence continues at coordinate 4,095 of JABSRF010000052.1, forward strand.
AGCAAAAATAAAAATAAGAAAGGAATAAGTGTCATGAGCCAACATAGGGATATGTTCTTCTTTTGTAGGTCTGATTTTGAAAAAGAGCTAGTGATGGAATTGTATGGTTTATTCCAAATGAACCGTATCACTGCTGACTTTATTTATGAGAATGGTTGTGGGTATGTCGTCGCTCATATTCATGGAGATGATGCAAACAGGGATCTTTCTTTTTTGAGCTGCCGCAATCTCATCTTTGCAAGGCAGGTGCTTGGAAATGGGGCTTTGCTCACAGATCTTCCGGATACCCGTCGCACTGAGCCTGTTTTATCAGCATTGAAATCTATCTATGCTTCTTCGGAACCTCTTTACAAGAACTTGTTTATCAGTCACCCGGATACCCAACAAGGGAAAGAGCTGGCAAAATTCTGCAAAAAATTTGAAACGCCGATGCAAAATGGTTTGAAAAGACTGGGACTAAAGAAGGTGTTTAGTCGAGATGACATACCATCTATTCACATCGTTTTCCTAGATTATAAGACAGCGTACATAGGGCTGAGTTTTCCTGATTGTTCAAGTGAATTCTTTGATGGAATCATGAGGCTCAAATTTCCTAAAGATGCTCCAAGTCGCTCTACCTTGAAATTAGAAGAAGCGTTTCACTACTTCTTACCTAAAGAAAAGTACCGAGAATATTTCAGACCTACTTTTCAGGCTGTTGATCTTGGAGCGGCTCCAGGTGGTTGGACCTACCAATTTGTGAAAGAAGGGGTCTTTGTTAACGCAGTCGATCACGGGGCAATGCACCCCTCATTAATGAAATCAGGATTGGTTGCCCACCTTGAGGAGGACGCATTCAATTTTCAACCTATTAAGGGGATTGATTGGCTTGTGTGCGATATTGTTGATAAGCCCAGTAGGGTTACCAAAATGTTGGTTAAATGGATAAAAAAGCGTGAGTGTAAATGGATTATCTGCAATCTTAAGCTTCCGATGAAAAAAAGGTATGAAGAGTTAGTTAAATGCTTGCATCAAATTGTGAGTGAAGGGAGGATCGACTCTTCGCAACTTTTGTGTAAGCATCTTTACCATGATCGTGAGGAGGTGACCCTTTTTGTGAACCTCAGTAAATAGTCATAGTTATTTGCAGAACTGCCTCGCCTTTATCACTGGGGGTGCAAGGTGCTTGTGCTTGTGGGCAATATGCCGGTTCATAACAAACTGATCTATCTCGCTTGCATGAGAAGCATCATAGGAGCCATCAAGGATTTTTCTGACCGATGTTTCCATTTCGTTATAGCTGTGCCCTAATTCCTCTTCGTCGGTTTGGCCTTCCCACAATCCCGCGCTGGGGTTGCGGTCGATCATTGATTCACTAATGACTCCCTCGTCCCTGAAGTATTCCAATAGCTGATAAACTTCAGACTTGAAAAGATCGCCAATAGGGAAAAAGTCCGCCAGAGTATCCCCTCCTTTAGTGTCGTAGCCTATAAAGTCCTCTGAAAGGTTTCCTGTTCCCACCACTCTGACCCTGCCTTCTGCTGAGGGAGCAAGGTGGTGAGCAACCCCATAGAGGCAGGCCATTCTTGCCCTTGAACGCGCGTTGCCAGCATTGATTGGATCTAAGCTTGAGACCTTAAGGCCGGCACAAACCGCGTCTTTGATTGAGTCTGATATCTTTTCGATTGGTATCTGAACCACATGAACTCCCAGCCGTTCAGCCACCGCCAAAGAGTTTTTATTAAACTTTGCTAGGTCTATCGCCGTTGCGGGCATATGCACTGAGTAAACTTTTTCTTTCCCAAGCGCTAAGCTGCATAAAATACTGGTTAAGCTAGAATCTGCCCCCCCGCTCATACCCAGGACAGCGATGTCCGCATGAGTGCGGATTTCAGTGCAAAGGTAATCTAGGAATTGGGTTATATTGGTAATCATCTTGGACCTCGGCTTGAAGCATTATAAAATATCTTTATGTTTCTTGAATGCTCACTGCCGGTGGCAGGTTAATCTAGAGTGGACAAGCCCCTGCTGAAAATACCGCCAGCTGTTGATGCTTATTATTTTTTAAACGTGATTGCCATTAAGATCAAGGAACCCTATTTTAGACACGAATAATTTAGGCCACCTCCCATAAAGTTGTTGACTTAAAAAATTCATTGATTTTTTAAAGTGAAGCAGAACAGAATGGGAGGGGAAAGTGAACCTTGAAGAATTCTATAGGTTGTTGAGGTATGAGCAAATCGCTGGTGATTGTGGAGTCTCCTGCAAAAGTAAAAACTATAAATAAGTTTCTTGGCAAAAATTACATAGTTAAGTCGAGCGTGGGACATATTAGAGACCTTGCAAAAGCTGGCAAAGCAAAAGAGGCTCAACCCAAAAAAAGGTCAACGAAGAAGCTTAGTGACGCGGAAAAGAAGCAGGTAGAGAGAGAGAAACTGGTCCAAAGGATGGGAGTCGACCCAGAGAATAATTGGGAGGCTCAGTATGAAATCTTGCCTGGGAAGGAAAAAGTCCTTAAAGGCCTTCAGGATGCTGCTGAAAAAGCAGGCACTATTTACCTTGCCACTGACTTGGACCGTGAGGGTGAGGCCATCGCTTGGCATCTCAAAGAGTCGATTGGAGGGAGTGATGATCGTTTCAAAAGGGTTACCTTTACTGAGATCACGAAAAAAGCCGTACAAGAGGCCTTTGAAGCGCCAGGTGATTTAAATTTAGATAGGGTCAATGCCCAGCAAGCCCGCCGATTTCTAGATCGTGTGGTTGGTTATATGCTTTCACCCTTGCTTTGGCAAAAGTTGGCCAGAGGCTTGTCCGCCGGTAGAGTTCAGTCTGTTGCTGTGCGGCTAATCTCAGAGCGTGAGCGTGAAATCCATGCATTTAAGCCGGAAGAGTACTGGGAAGTTCATGCCGACCTGAATACAAAAGATCAGGCTCTCAATATGCAGGTGCACAAGCACGCTGGCAAGGCGTTCAAGCCTGTGAGTGAGGCTGAGATTAAAGAGCACCTGAAGGTGCTTGAACACCAGCCTTATGTGGTTAAGCAGGTGGAAAAAAAGCCCACCAAATCAAAACCTTCAGCCCCTTATATCACCTCGACCCTGCAGCAAGCAGCAAGTGTGCGGCTAGGTTATGGTGTCAAGAAAACCATGATGCTAGCCCAGCAGTTGTACGAAGCAGGGCATATTACTTACATGCGTACCGATTCAACGAACCTCAGTAAGGATGCCGTTGCTTCGTGCCGAGAATACATTGAAGGTGAGTTTGGCGAACGATATTTGCCGAAAGATGCGGTTACTTACTCAAGTAAGAAAAGCGCCCAAGAGGCTCACGAGGCGATTCGCCCCACCGATGTTAGCCAGACTCCTGCTTCCCTAGGAGCTTCGCTCGATAAAGATGTTGCCAAAGTTTACGAGATTATCTGGCATCAGTTTGTAGCTTGCCAGATGGCCCATGCGGAGTTTGATAGCACTCAAATAATAGTTGGATGCGGCGACTACGAACTGAAAGCAAGAGGCCGGGTTTTGCGCTTCGATGGTTTTCTTCGGGTGCAACCGCAGCAGAAGAAAAAAGGTGAAGAAGAGATCAACCTGCCGGCTGTCGAAGTTGACCAACGTTTGGATCTGGAAGCTGTTCTCCCAAGCCAGCACTTTACCAAGCCTCCTCCGAGATTCACGGAAGCTAGTTTGGTGCGGGAGTTAGAAAAACGTAGTATTGGCCGTCCTTCTACTTATGCATCTATTATCTCTACCATTCAAGAGCGTGGTTATGTCAAGGTGGAGAAAAGGCGATTCTTCTGCCTTAAAATGGGAGAAATCGTCACCGACCGTTTGCTTGAGAACTTTCATGATCTTATGGACTATGGCTTTACGGCCTCTTTGGAAGAGGGGCTTGATAGGATTGCTTCAGGGGAAGCTGACTGGCAAGAGGTCTTGAATCAATTCTATGGCAACTTTACCAATAAGCTCGAACGAGCTTCTGGCGAGATGCGCACCAATGATCCAACCGCAACTGATGTTCCATGTCCCTTATGCGGTCGTCATATGAATATTAGGACCGCCCGGACTGGAGTTTTCCTGAGCTGCTCTGGCTATGCCCTTCCTCCTAAAGAGCGCTGCAAGGGGACCATCAACCTCATCCCAGGCGAAGAAGTGGAAGCCTTTTCAGGAGACGAGGATGAGGGGAACGTTGCAGAGATCCAAAGCAAGGAGCGCTGCCCTCTTTGCGATACTGCAATGGACAGTTACCTAATCGATGAAGATCGGAAGATCCATGTATGCGGAAATAACCCTGAATGTCCTGGATATAAGATCGAAAAAGGTAAGTTTAGAATTAAGGGCTATGAAGGTCCAGTCATCGAATGCGATAAGTGCGGTAAGGACATGCAGCTGAAGACTGGGCGTTTTGGAAAGTATTTTGGTTGTACTGGAGCTCCAGAGTGCAAAAATACACGCAAATTGCTGAGAAATGGTGAGGCTGCGCCCCCAAGGGCCGACCCGATTCATATGAAAGAACTTCCTTGTGAAGAGACCGATGGCTATTTTGTCTTAAGAGACGGTGCAGCAGGTATCTTCCTTGCATCCAGTAACTTTCCGAGGTCCAGGGAAACCCGTAAGCCTCAAGTTGCTGACCTGGTTAGGCACAAGGATGAGTTGGACCCTAAGTATGAGCACCTTACAGAAGCTCCTGAACTTGATCCTGATGGTAACCCAACGATTATCAGGTTTAGTCGTAAGACCAAGGAGCATTATGTGATGAGTGAAAAAGAGGGTAAAGCAACGGGGTGGTCTGTCTTTTTTGAAGGTGGTGAATGGGTGCAAAAGGAAAAGGAAAAGAAAAAATAGTGCCTATTTGTAATTAAAGGTATAAACCCCATCTCAGTCATCAATGAACATTTTGTGCTGAAAGGACTCAATCCTCTGCAAAAATATTTTTGCAGGTTGCTCCTGAGGGTAAATCAGTAAGCATTTTGAAAAGAGTCCTTTGGCTTTCCCCCAGTCCTGCTCTCGGTAGGCTAACCTTCCCTCTTCGAAAAGACCGATGAGGTCATCGAGTTGACCTTCGCTCGAGAAGTTGCTTGGGAGCATGACCTCGAATATTTTTAAAGACTCTTGCTTGCCTTTCACCCTGATGTCATCCAGATCTCTTATTTTGAAGTTGCCGCCGCGCAAGTGGATGCAGGTGTGCTCGCTCGCTATTATTTTTACTCCATACTCCTTAGTTAAGCTTTCGAGCCTAGAGCCTAAGTTGACGGAATCTCCCATCACCGTATAGCAAAAGCGTTCATCCGAACCCATATTTCCTACGGACATTGGGCCAGTGTTTAGGCCAATGCCAATATTACAATCAGGAAAGCCCCTTAGTTTAAACCTTTCTTGGAGTGCTTTTGTGCCCTCTAGCATTTCCAAAGCTGCATTGGCCGCTACGGCTGGATGGTCTGTGATCGGAATCGGAGCGCCCCAGAAGGCCATAATTGCATCACCAATGTATTTGTCGAGGACTCCCTGATTGTTGAGAATGATCTTGGTCATTGGGGTAAAGTAGTCGTTCATAAACTCACAAAGATGTTCTGGACTGAGGCTTTCTGAAATTGTGGTAAAGCCTCTAACATCCGAGAAAAGAACAGTGATATCTTTTTTTCGCCTCCTAGCTTTAATGATTCAGGGGAGGATAAAACTTGCTCGATCACATCCTGGCTAAGGTAGTGTGCAAAAGCGCCTTTTATTTTTCTTTTTTCTCTCTCTTCAACGATGTACTTGTAGAGTGTGATGCCAATAAACAGAGAAAACATTTAAATATAAGGCATACCAATGTAGGCCCATATACCGTTATCAAACCAATAGAACTTGTCAAAATAGTAGTAGCAGATCGAAAATAGGAGGCCGGCAAGGCCAGCCAATGAAGCTTTAAGGTAAACAATAATTGGCGAAAAAGTAAGGCCGATCAAAAGGAGTACCAGTAACTCTATCCTGAAAATGTACTGAGGTCGTTGCATGAAATTTTGACTTACGATGTTGTCTGTCATGGTTGCATGAATTTCGACCCCATCAAACTCGGGATCGAAAGGGGTCGACCTTTGGTCGTTTATGCCAATTGCAGTCATTCCAGCAAATAAAATTGAGCCTTTTAACAAATCCTGCTCGGCTTCACTAAAACTGTTGTGATAGGCATCTGCAAAACTAAAGTGTGGAAAGGCTTTACCAGGACCTCGGTAGTTAATCAATGCTGACCCACCTCCATAAGGATCGACGGGTATCAGTATGCCATCTTCATTGCTATCGGGTTTGACTAGCTTAATACTAGAAACTCCATTTTGGTTGAAGGCAACCTTGATTTCCCGCTTTAAAGCCAAGGCTGCGGTTCTTAGGGCTAAAGAAGGCATGAGGGAATCATCCATGACTTTTAAAAGATTGAGCCAGCGAACGATCCCATCCTGATCCGGAGAGGTGTTGAAGAATCCGAAATGGGACACCGATTGGGTAATTGGTGCCATATTGGGGACTAAGCCATGGACTGCTAAGGCGTTTGAATAATTTTTTAACGAAAGCGTCTGTGGCAATTCGACGAGGTTGATAGCATCTTTTTTCATCAGCTCTAAGCCGGCAAAAGCTTGATCTGCTCTTCCACCAAGAGTCACCTCTTCTTTTGAGTCGAAGTAAAAATAACCTAACGCAATATTGGTAATCTCTTTGAGCCCTGCCACTAACTCTCGATCACGTTTGGCAATTTGCCTAAAGCCATTGATCCGATTTAAAGTCTCAGAGAGTGCATTTCTAAGTTGACCGTCTTCAACATTTCTAAGAGCACGAAAGTCTTGCTCAACGTCCTTGAGCAGCGCTTTTTCAGGTTCAGCAAAAACAGCGTCAAAACCAATCCACTTTACCCCTAATTGCTTGAGATTTTTGATGGTTTGAGCGTAGTATTTCCGTGAGAATGGCCATCTTCCAAACTGTTCGATTGACTTTTCATCAATGGCTAAAACTCCCACTTTGCTTTCTGGCCTTTTGTGACCTCTCGCATGAAATCTCAGATCTAGTAGGGTTGTTTCCATTCTGCCAATTAGGTCTTGAGAGGTGCCATAGGACGTATAGTGTGAGTAGGAAACATAAAGATAAAATCCAACGATGATAACGCAAATGACAATAATTGGTGTTTTTTGCAAGAATTGTAAGATTCTTTCTTTTAATTCTAAGTCAGGCATCACCATAGTCCAGAAGATTGTAAGACCGTTTCAGGTCAGGACTCGGCATAAATAACCCACACCTTTAGGGATCGTGACTGAGTTAGAATAAAGGCATCATGAAGTTTTTAGGATTTATCCTAGATGAAAAATATTTGCCTTCATATGAGTCTGATTTTCATGGGCTGCTGGGCTTTAGGCTTTGAACAAACCGGCATCGCTGATGAATTACCAGAAACCTACACCGGTGTTAGGCCCTTAGGGATGGGAAAGGCATTTACCGCAGTTGCCAATGATGAAAACTCGGTTTGGACAAACCCTGCTGGAGTCACGAGGGTCAGAAAAGCAAGGAGTAGGAGAACCTTTAGCCTTATTAACTTTCCTACAGTCATTGGAGGGGGAAATGATGGAGGCAAAAAATTTCTATTAAATATGCTTGGAAAATCCACTAGCAAAGGCCCTGAGGTTTTAGAGGGGATATTGAGTGACCTGGATAGCAGTAAGAGTGAGTCAATCTGGGTCAGAACTGGAACTTCTGCTATGGCATTTTTTGATGTGCCAAAGGGATCTCCCTGGGTCGTCGGAGCCTTTTCTAATGCTAAAACTTGGATTTCTCCGGAATCAGACTCCAATGAGTCAGGTTTGCCAGAAGATACGGTGGTTTTCATAGACAATGTCACTGATGTTGGGGGGCTCTTAACCCTTGCTTGGACAAACCGTACCAATCGCCTTAACTTTGGTCTTCAGTTTCGGCCAACCATGAGGTATGGCTACTACGATAAAACCACCCTGGGGCTACTACTGAGTGAGTTTAAGACTAAAATTCGCGAAGATGGGAACTCAGGGTTTGGTCTTGGAGTTGATGCTGGCTTTATGTGGACCTTGGCTGACTACTGGTTTCCAACCATTGGCTTGGCAGTCAAAAACCTACCGACAGGCTGTGTGGATGAGTTCCTCAATCCGTTTGCTGAAGTTAGGCAGAAAGTTTGCGGAACAAAGTACAGTGGAACCATCAATAATCCAGAGTCGCCTTCGCTTGTAGATCCTATGGATATTAGAATTGGAATGTCCATGACCCCAAGGCTTGGGCGCAAAATTGCTCTCAGGTTTGCGATCGACCTTCATCACCTTTACGTAACCCCGGATAATGTGACTTATTATGGTTTGTCAGGTGTGGAACCCTTGAAGCAAGTTCATGCTGGGGTTGAGCTGTTTGTAGGCAACCCCCTACTGATAAACCCATTCTCTTTAAGAGTGGGGTTTAATCAGGGGTTTGTGACCTTTGGGGGTACCTTCAGGGTAGGCCTCCTAGCTCTTGAGGCAGCGATGTTTCAGCAAGATGTCTCATCCAGTGCTTCTGGTGAAAAAGATACTCGCTACATTGCCAGCCTTACCTTAGAATTTAATTGAGATTTTTTTTCACTAAAAGCCAATTTCTGTTCATACGGTTCCTTTCCGTTTCGAATTGCCTTATTTTAGAGTATGAAAGAAATGTCGTGATCGTTTTTAAATATAGGAAGATAGATAGTCTCATGCTTAAGAATAAACTACCTTTAGCACTCGCTCTCTTTTCTGCTTGCTTTTTAGAGTCTTGTATTTCTCAGTCCTACGAGGAGCCTTCTGAGGTTATAAGCTCTGGTCCACCCCATTATGCTGGTGGTGTGGATGACCCTCAGCAGGTAAATGAGCCTGAAGATAGAAATCAATTGATTGATTTCATAAACAAATTTAATAGCGAAAATGCAGCGATGACCCCAGCAGACGAGGATTATTTAGACTCTTTGCCTTCAGACCCAGAGCACCTGAGCTTAGAGGAAACAGCTCTTGGCCTAGGCCTCGTGCATAAGTGGTTGGCGATTGTCGAGCGCCGTGGCCCTCAAATTGAAGAAGCGGAGCTACCCGAAGATGAGTCGTCCGAAGCATTAAACCAGCCTAAAGTGCCAGAAGAGTGGCCGCGCTCTTTAGAAGAGCTGTTAGCTGACAAGCAAATTAACTTTCCCAGGGCTTTATCAGCAAATGCATACTTAAAATCCTTTCACTTTCAGCAGATGGTTCTTGAAGCATTAAAAACCGGTTCTGGCCAAAGTGACCGCTTCATTGCAGGAGTCAAAAGTGCCTTAAAGGAGAATGCAAGGGTTTGGGGACAGCTACAAAAAGAGTTAGAAGGTCAGAATAATTTGGATGATGAAGTGGCTCAGGAAGGTGAGCAGGAAGCCCAAACTCAAGAAGATAAAATTGCGCCTGCTCTTCCATTCGGTGGTAATACCTTCGTAAGCGATGAGGATTTGCTAAAGGATGCACAAACGCTTTTAGATCAGGGAGAGCACTATCGAGCCGTGGAACGCCTTAGAAGTATGAGTGAGGATAGTTTGTTCTATGCAACATCCATGGAAAAAATTAAAGAGATTAGTAACGTCGCAGTGCAAGAGCTGAGGCGCAAAGCTGCAAGGGCATTTCAAAGCGCAAAGCCGATTGCAGATCGTAAGACGCGGGCAGCTTATTTGACCGAAGCTAAGGATTTCTTAGAACAAGCAATAGAGCTCTACCCGACTGCAGATCAAATACCGACAGTAAGAGAAAACTTGGAGGTCATCAATAAGAGTCTAGAGGTCTTGAATAATCAGATTTCTCAGAGCTCACCTTAGCCTAACTAAGCATTTGCTCCCCAAGCCTCGCCTTGCATTTGTTTCCAGCTCACTAGGAGAGGGAAGCCAAATTTAATTGGCATTTTAACTGGCCTTTCCGTTAGGCCTGGGTGTTGGATACGAAGGGCTCTGACAGCATCTTCGGGAGTTACAAACAGTGGATAGGAATCAGTGTAGTTAAAGCTTTCTAAGTAAGATTGGGGCCTTTCCATCACCCCTGCAAAGAGAAAAGGAAAGTTTAAGCGTTTACGTAATAAGAGGATTTCTTCTAGGAAGGTTGGGCAGATATCTTTCTCATCTTGAAAATCAATGATTGTATACTCTAGTTCAGCATGCCTGATCCAATTGTGAACGTTTAGTATTAGATGAGTGCAGTTTTCACAATGAGTCGCTTTGGTATGACAGGAATTTTGCAAGTTAAAAACTACAGCGCCGTCGACCATGACGGGGATTAGATCCATCATTCGGTATCCTTTCTTTACGTTCCTTCAAAAAAGCGAAATCTAAATCCTAAAACTATACTGACCCCCTAGTTTAAAAAAGGGCCCTAGTTTGATGATCAAATTTGGCTCTTGCTAGAGCTTTTGTCTGGCTAAAGCCTATGCTTGATCCACAGAATCCACCTAAGGGCACTACAAGATGCAACTGGAATGGGTTGCCAGGAATTTACGAAGTGCGAGGATGCAGCAGCTTTAACTCAATGCTTTCAGACTTAGCGATTTCTGCTTCTATTATATGCGGATTATAGGTATTAATGAACCTAAACTTAACATAATTATTTAAAACGGCAGCCTTCATCAATGATTCGACAAATGGATTTGCGTTTGAATTCATTTAATGGCTTGTTTTCTACCTGCTTTAAATAAGAAGGAATCGCAAGCTTAGCTTGCTTAAGGCTCGCGTGTTCATCACTCGTGGTAATGATTTTGGGGCGGATTGCAAAGTGGATTGGCTCGTGTCTTTTGAGCATAAAGGCAAGGCGTTCATCTTTTTTAGGGTCAATGGTCTTGGTGCGTATCAAGGCTTCCACGTCCACTTTGGTGCTCAGTTGCAAACTAACTTCCCATAGTAGCTTGCTAGGGTCGGAACTATTTGGCTTTTGTTGATAACAAACCTTGAGCTGCCAAAGTAAGCCTTCAGCATCATAGGTATGAAAATCTTGGCTTTTTCTAAGATTTTCTGATTGCAAAGCAGCGCTGAGTTGTGAAGGGATCAATGGTGGATGAGGTTCAATGTTTTCGCTCATAAGATGTGATCCTATTGGGCTAGGTCATTCGATGTAATCAACTTTGTTTGCAAACTCGGCTGGAATTTTACTTCCCAGTTGCTGCATTGTTTTCTTATTGACCACGATCTTTGCTTGACCTTGTTTTTGCACAGGGATTTCTCCGAGTTTTTCACCCTTTTGATGACGATGAATAATATCGGCAGTCAACTTACCTAAAGTCTTGTAGTCCGTGACGGTGCCCAATAGAGCGCCGGCTTTGATCAGTTTTTCTATAGCACCAATGGTTGTTATTTTTTCCGTATTTAACTTATCTAAGACGGCTCCCGCATTGGCAGCGATGAAGCTATCTGACGGTATAAACATAGCGTCAATATCCTTGTTTTTGCTAATTGCCTTGTTCAAATTTTTACTTAAATCATTCTTGTTGGGTGGGAGTCTAATTCCTGTGACACTAAAGCTATGTGCTTTTCCAAGGTCTGTTAAAGTGCTTTTACAGATCTTGGAGTTTTTTTCTTGAGGGTTATAGATGATCCCAAGCTTTTTGAACTTCAATATTTTCAAAGCATTTTCAACCTGAGTGCTAAGTTTTGAAATATTGGTGGTTCCTGAGATATTGCCTCCAGGCTTTTCCATTGAGTCTACAAGCCCTGCATCAACGGGGGATGTAACGATATTAAAAATATGCGGCGTCTTGTTGCTTAATAGCTTTTTGGTCATTTTTGAAAGGGTGGTTCCAAAGGTATAGATATAATCGAAATCGCTTTGCAGCTTCCCTTTGTTATCTCGCAAGAATTTAGAAACATCTGCTCGTACCTGGTTAGCATCATAATGCTGGTACTCAACTTTGTACCCTAGCGTCTTTAATTGCTCCTTAAATCCTTCCTCGGCAGGAGTGATTCCTCGCCAAGTTATCAGTTGAATTTTTAGCGTTTTTGCATACGTGATTGAACTAAAAGTTTGAAAAGAAACAAGAAGGCATAAAAGTCCTTTTATGAATCGTTGCATTGCCATTCTCCAGGTTGTTAGGCATAAACAATTTAAGAAACACATAGTTAAGAGTATATCACATAGGTGATCGAGATAATAAAACCATAATTAAAAATGGAACTCTCATTAACTGCTTCCCTTTCAAACTCGAAATAT
>JABSRF010000520.1 GCA_013215275.1 Oligoflexales bacterium
CATCCGTTTCTACCAAAATATAGCGTTCTGATCACACATGAATAGTGGGTAGAATATTTATTTGGAGTTACCTTAGAATCTCAGAAAAACTTATTGTCAAATGGGGAATTTTATTTAGGTTGGTCTTCGTACCAAATTCCAGGGACGTAGCGGTAGTAGCCGAGGGGATATTCATCGCCACATTGGCTGCTGTAAGGCACCTGGATGCTCTCATCCCCTTGGTTTACTAAGACAGGATTTCCCTTTGCAATAGAGCAAAGCTCAACATCGGACTTTTCGGCAGTCCGAAAAATTTTAAGGTCAAAAGTCAACGTGTGAGGCTCTAGAGATTGACCAACTTCGAACTCAGCCTGACTATTTGCTTCGATGTCATCGGTCGTTACGTAACCGATAGACTGAGTCTCTAAAGGGCAATTTTCATCTTGAGCGATAAGGTCAAGGCGAATCCGGTAGAACGAGTTTGCTTTTGATAAAATTATGAACTGTAATCCTGGGCTCAGGATGCAAAGCTCATCGACAGCCTCACTGGTGCGGTAGACGACAACGTCCTGCCTGGTTGTAAGCACATCCTCTTCAGTAAGAAGGGACCAAGTCTCTCCAGTTTGCAGGGCCTTGCTCGGCTCTGCTGTGGTCGCATTCTGACTGACGGGCCTAGCATCAGATCCGTTATTTTCATCATTAGACGAGTCGCTTGACGAATCCGATGGACCGCCAGCACAAGCCATGGTCGTCGCAAATAGAAAAACTAGAATTACTTTTAACTTCGTAAGCATTTAATCTTTCGAGATGGTTTCCATGCCCATCTTTCTTGTTGGCTAGATAAAACTAGCTTGTCTTATTGAACCCACCTCCGCACCATTGGGACTAAACCCTAATATACGGCAATTTTAAGCGAAATTAGGCCTACGAACTGCTTCATTAGATATTATCGGCTGTTTTGTTTTATTCTTAAATTTATAGGATAATATCATTATTTACAGTATCTTGACCTCTGAACCCATCCTCGTGCGACGGAGGAGGTAGGCAAGCAGCTATTTTTTGATTTTATTTGGAAAGATCGCTATAAGAGCCTATAAAAGGATGAGAAAGTTAACTCATGTGGGATAAATGATGCACCGAAAAAACAAGTCTGTATTAGTCACTGGTGGTTGTGGGTACATTGGTAGCCACGTATGTTGCCAATTAAGCGAATCAGGTTACGACGTTATCGTGGTTGATGACCTGTCGACTGGTCATAAGGATGCCCTTTTACATCAAGAGACCTTGGTAGAAGGCAATTGTGGTGATCGTAAGCTTATGACCGAAGTGATGGAAGAGCACCAAGTTCAGGCGGTTTTGCATTTTGCAGGCTCGATTATTGTACCCGAGTCCATCGAATTGCCCCTTGAGTATTATCACAACAATGTTGCTAATACCCTTGCATTACTCGAAGCGGTTAAAGAGAAGCAAATTAAGCATTTTATTTTGTCTTCAAGTGCTGCAGTTTATGGTGATGACCATAAGATTTCGATTGATGAGGAAGCAGTCACTAAGCCAATTCACCCCTATGGTAAGTCCAAATTAATAGACGAGTGGATGCTTAGTGACTTAGCTGCCATTAGTCCGCTGACATTTGCTGCTATTCGCTACTTTAATGTCGCTGGAGCGGATGCTGACCTAAGAATTGGACAGAGCTCTAAGGTGTCCACTCACCTAATCAAGATAGCTTGTGAGGTTGCAACTGGTAAACGTAAGCAGATCAGTATTTACGGTGAAGACTACAATACTCCAGATGGTAGCTGCGTTCGAGATTACGTACACGTCGTGGACCTTGCTAAGGCTCATCTAGCTGCCCTTGAATATTTAGAAAAAGGTGGGGATAGCCTTGCGATAAACTGTGGCTACAATCGAGGCTACTCAGTCAAAGAGGTTGTCAAGGCAGTTGAAGAAGTTCTTGGCCAGCCGCTGAATAAGGAGCTTGGTGATAGGCGCCCTGGGGATGTGGCTAAGCTAATTGCCAAAGCTGAAAAAATACAAGGACTTTTAGACTGGTCTCCACAGTTTGACGATCTTAAAAAAATTATCGAGTCTTCACTCGCTTGGGAGAAGAAGCTTGCAGCTAAACCGGGGTATTTCTCCTAAATAAGTTGCTGGGTACCTTTGAACACCAAGAATCGTCTAGTCATAGCTGCAATGTTGTTTTACACCATATCGAATAGTTTTGCTTCGGATCAAATAAAACACTTACATGCTATTGATCAGATCATAGAGGTCGATGAGTCATCAAAAAAATTACGCTCCACCTTTGCAGAATGGGCCAATAAACTAACCCAGCTATCTCAAGAGCTCATACAAATTCCTCAAAGCACTGCAGACGATCCTAATGATCAAGTAATCTTATAGTGGACCCCGTTTTTAGGACCATTTGATAAGTAAAACTCCTAAATGTAACATGCTGAATTTACATAAGGAG
>JABSRF010000521.1 GCA_013215275.1 Oligoflexales bacterium
CCGTCAACACTGGAAGTCTTAGATAGTGCGTAACCTGCTGTAATATTGAAACTAAAATATCGGTCACTTATGAGAGCCATCTTTATCATATAAAAAATAAACTCCAGGCAAAGCTGGAATAAATGGAGTAGGGTCCTTCATGAGCGCCGGTGAAAGAGTCTTCAAACTGGTAGTCGGCGCACTTGCTTTTTTCCTAAGCTCAAAGAAAAGGTCCATCACTGCTTTGGCATCATCGATTGCACGATGACTTGGCTTGTTGGGTAAGTCCATATGCTTAGCTAAGTTTTGTAAATCATGCTGCTTAAGCTGAGGAAGGCATTGCCTTGCCGTCCGTAAGGTACATAGGCACTCCCTTTTAAAGTCGAAACCCACCTCTCTAAAGGAAGACCTTAGAAAGCCGCAGTCAAACGAGATATTGTGGCCGACTAAAATTCGATCCTGAGTTAAGAGGATTATTTTTTTTGCAACTGTCCAGAACCCCGGGGCCTTGGCGACCATACTCTGGTTGATTCCAGTGATTCGAGTCGTTTTCCTAGAGATCATTGTTTTGGGCTTTAGAAGCGAGTGAAACTCATACTCGAGCATCCCACCATCAAAACCAATAATAGCGATTTCAATAATATTTTCCGACGTAGCCTCAAAGCCGTTCGTCTCAATATCCAAAAAAGCTAATTTTTTCATATTCTTTGCCCCTACCCTTATGACAGGATAGAGGCATTATAATACGAATATCAGTTGAAAGAATATGCAAAATAAAGATCAAGAGTTCCTGAGGCTATCGGTATAAATCCACTCGAGGGCCCTAGCTGGGGATAGAAGCTTGCAGTAGTGCATCCCTCCAGCCTTCTTGATTGGGAAGTCTAAGGGAGTCTTCAAACAGGGAGAGCTTACCTGAAGTTTGCCACCCATCAATTCCATCGTCAGAGGGCTCCAAATCCACTGCGGACCATTGTTGTATGGGCCAAGATCGGGCCCCATGATCATGGGGATTCCCTTCTGATGGTAGCGTGTCAATGCCTTTGAAGAAGAAGCATTGATAGCCCAGTCAAGTGCTAGCTGATTCAGCTTCTGACACTCGCTGTCTCCGTCACTCTCATCAAAATCAACAAACTCCTCACCTACAGCTGTAAAAATGCTTTGCCTTGACTTAAATTTTACCCTAATTTCCGATGCAGATACTGGAGCAAATGCGGTATCCAAACTATCAAGTTTTTCATACACTGCTTGGGAAACTGTTCTTGTCTCAAGAACACAGTTTCGATCCGAAGCATCGCAAGTATTTTCTATTTTTGGATGAAAAAAAGGAAAAACCCTCCAAACATTGCGAAATTCGTCTGTATTTTTTACTTTGCTCTCTTCCAAACCACTAAATTCCACGAGCATTTTGGACGTCCAAGGAGAGCCTTGAAAGCAATCTTGGTGGTCTACCTGAGAGCAAGGAGGCTTTAAGTTATAGCTTCCTTCAAGCAGCATAGCCTCTATAAATGGCCTTAAAATCTTTGCTGTTTTATTGACTTGTGAAAGAATTCTTATGGCGTTTAGTTGAATTGGACTCACTTGATACTCAAAAAAATTACCGATAGCCTTGGCAACCTGCTCATGGGCTTGATCAAGGGAAATTTCGGGTTCTAGGTCCCTTTGCCTAACCAAAAAGGGCTGATCACCACTTGAAAACTGGGAGTGATTCATCCCACCAATGACGTAAATGGGATTGTGGAGCTTGGCATCATTTTGATTTTTTTTAACCTCGATATCTAAATGATAGCTTTCCGCTATCCGTCCAAGCCTTGTGAGTCCATCCAACTCAGCTGCAATGGTTAGACTTGGAATCGTCTTTAGGTAATCCTTCTTGTTTCGGGCAATAAAAGAGCCAAGCAATACAAATCCATCTATCTTGGCCTCGTTTAAGTTCAAATGCTGGATCATTGACCCACCTAATGAGTGACCTGCCACAAAAACCTTGGAAGAACGGGCTCCAGTATTTCTTAGTTCCTCTTGAGCTTTTTCAATGGCATGGTTGATGTTGAGAGGATTCGCTAAATTGAGAGGAATCTTAGCAATATTAACCCATAATTTTCTTGGGGATTGCTTCTGAATCTCGTGAGCAAGGAGGGCATACTTCTCTGGAGAGATACTTGCACCAGGCACTATGATCAGACTGAGCTCAGTCTTGCTATCTTTAATCGGCTTCAATATATATGCCGATAAAGTACTAGAGTTAATGAGTATTGAATACAACAGTATAAGCCAAAAACGCATAGTATCTCCTGGGTGCTTTTATCAAATTTTAGAAGTCAGTTTTTTACTCCCCATTGATAACACCGGACCTTACACCAATCAAGGTGTATTCATTGGCCCTTACGACCCTCAGTATAAATAACCTGAGTTCGACAGAATTATATCGCCAATTGCATATTCCTGTCTAAATATTGCTCAACTTCATGTGAAGTT
>JABSRF010000522.1 GCA_013215275.1 Oligoflexales bacterium
GGCCGTTAAGAATCCATTTGAGACCGTGACCGAGGTCGTAAGATTAAGATCAACCTAAGAGATTAGGGCTATAATAGGGTAAATGGAGTGGCTTGTATCGAAAGCGGTCGATCTAATTTAGAATTTTAGACGAAATGAGATGACGAGAAGCAGGATTTGCATCGCTTAGACAAATACCAACTTAACCTATTAATTTAGCGACAATATTTATTGTATTTATCTTATATTTTAAGGTTGGCATCACCATTAAAAAATACTATCTTACTAGTCAGATTCTCCAAGCTGGCCAAGTTTAGGGAAAGTGTAATTCAATCAATCATTGTTTGAATGGTTTTGCATTTTTCCCTGGGTAATCAAGACTATTTTTACATAAGAAGAGTCATAAGAAGGCCTGAGAAGATAGTACAATAGATTACAGCAACGAGCATTTCAGAATGAAGTTCGATCATATAAGAATTGCTCCCCTTAATTGAACATCTCTTAAGAGGTCGCTAAAGAGGATATCATGAATTACTTTCTGGCTTTGATGATCTTATTTTTCAATGTAATGGGATCAGCGTCTACAAAGTCTTATAAGCATAGCGAAGAAGGGAGTTGTAACTCACTGGACCCTGTTGCAGCTGGATCTGTGTATGCAAACCGCTTGATAACGTCTGTTTTTGATACCCTTTATGAGTACAAGTACCTTGAAAGGCCTTTCACCTTAAAACCAAACCTAGCAAAGGATATGCCTCGCGTTAGCAAAGATGGTTTAACCTACCATATTACCCTTAAAAAGGGGGTTTATTTCGCTGATGACCCTGCCTTTCCACACGGTAAGGGAAGAGAAATCACAGCTGCGGACTTGGTGTATTCACTCAAGCGTCACTTTGATCCGAAAAACAGAAGCCGCGGCAAATGGGTATGGAGTGGGCTGATCGAAGGCTTAGATGAATGGTCTAAACATGCTGACTATAACAAGGACCCGGAAGGTCTTAAGCCAATCGATCGCTATACGTTTCGACTTAAGTTGATCAGGCCTAGGCCTCATATTGTCTATACCTTGGCTCACGGTTTTTCTGCAATCGTTCCAAAAGAAGCGGTCGAAAAATATGGTCAAGAGTTCGGATTACACCCAGTTGGCTCTGGACCTTGGAAGTTGTTTTCTTTGAATAAATACCAAGCTAAACTCGTAAGAAACCCAAACTACCGCAAGGAAGTTTTCGATATTTATGAACATGGCTATCAAGAAAGCAGTCATGGTTTTACGGGTATCAAAAGCTTGCATGGAAAAGTCCTACCCCTTGTTGATGAAGTCATCGTAAGCTTTGCTGACCAGCAATCGTCTAACTGGCTATCTTTTACAAAAGGTTCGGAAGTTCAATATGCCTCTCTTCCTCCCCAACAATCTGACAAAGTGATTGCCAAAAAAGACCCCTTACAATTCCATCAAAAACTCACAGACACCTACCAGATCTTACCGGTAAAAGAGTTTGCTTTTATTTATTTTGCCTTTAACATGGATCACCCAAGCTTTGGCAACATTCCTAACAATCCTGATGCCTCGAAAAAAAATAGGGCTTTAAGGTGTGCAATACGTAAAGCCTTCAACTGGAGGCATTTTATCGATCGAAATTTTCATGGGATTGGCGACCCGTTCCCAGGCATCATTCCAGATGTTCTACCAGATTACGATAGCTCGCTCCCTAAAGAGTCTATTGATTGGGACCCTCAGGGTGCAAAAAAGCTGTTAGAGAAACACGGTTGGAACAAAGATAATTTGCCAACCCTACACTTCAATTCTTATGTAGCTCCAAATATTCGTCATCAATATGAGATGTTTAAAAGCTGGCTAAAGAAAATCTCATGGCCTGAAGACAAAATAAAATTAAACCTTCACAAATCTTTTGCGGATTATCACCAAGAAATGAAACGTGGCAATCTTTCTTTTTATGCTTCTCTAGCTTGGAACTTAGATTTTCCTGATGCGGAAAATGTTATGCAGCTTTTTTACGGTGCAAATACTGGAGGAGGTGCCAATGCATCCAACTATCAAAATCCCGAGTTTGACAAACTCCTTGATGAAGCAACCACCTTGGAGCCAAGTGAGCATAGAAAGCAACTATTGCGCAAAATGAATGAAATGCTGATCGAAGATTGCGTTTTAATTTCGGGTTATTCACGAACCTATATCTTGCTATGGCACAAAAACGTCATCCTTCACCCAGCTCCGCAGGTCGTCGGAAATATCTTTAAGTATGTGGATGTGAAACCAAGCACGACGAAGGAAAAAAGATAGCATAAAATTATCAACTCCTTCAAAAAAAACCTTACTCTTAAAACCTCAGTTTAGAAGCCGCAGAATTTATTGCCTAATCATACCGAATTCATAAGTGACCGATATTTTAGTTTCAATATTACAGCAGGTTACGCACTATCTAAGACTTCCAGTGTTGACGGTCT
>JABSRF010000523.1 GCA_013215275.1 Oligoflexales bacterium
AGACCGTCAACACTGGAAGTCTTAGATAGTGCGTAACCTGCTGTAATATTGAAACTAAAATATCGGTCACTTATGTGAATTTCACTGGTGGACTCTCATTTAATGTTAAGGAGGGTCGGCTTTTAACAAAATGGAAAACCCTTGAGAATATTCTAGGGCTTTTGACCCTTAATCTGAGGGGAATGGTTTCTCAAGACTATCAAGTTTTCCAAGCCAAGGGCAGTTTTAGGTTAAAATCTGGTGTCATGACAACGGAGCATTTTTTAGCTGCGCTTGCGTCTTATTTGATCAAGTATCAAGGTGATCTGGATCTTGTTAATCAGTCTTATGATGGACTCGCACAGGTCTATCCAAATATCAATAAGACGGTGCTTTGTGGCCTTGCTTTTTTCGTAAACCCAATTCTCGGTGTCTATTACGGCGCTCGTGATAGTGAGGCTGACGATACATATTTGAATAAATTGTCCTCTACTCGCTACAAGTTAACTGGGCCTTGGTCTGATCCTGTTTTGAAATAAAATTTTATTCTGTGGGCACAGAAAGATCCAAGCTATTGGAAATGCTATGAACACTATACTCAGGATAGCCAGCAGTCCTTTGAAAGGTGCTTGCGACGACTTTATAGCTAAGGTCACTAGCCTGTGGAAGTGCTTGGGTTGGTAGCTGGAGGCTTATCGTGCTGGAGGGCAGAGTCTGAGATTCGTAAATGGTTCTGCCATTAGCATCATAAATTAGGAGGGTCCATTCATAAGCTAAGGCTTCTGGAAAAGGCTCTCCACTTATACTCACGAGGTTATTATCATCGATACTGGCTGTAATGTTTCCCAACTCAGTGGTATGGATTCCACGTCCATAATATGATGTGTGTTGTTTTACAACATTTTCTCCCTCTTCATCTAGGTCAGTGTATTCTGAGGCCAACTCTAAAAATATGCAATGAAAGCGTCTGGGAAGAAAATTTGCCAACCTTAACTTTGCAGCATAAACGCTATCACCTGTAGCCATGTCAAAATGGGTGCCGTCGTCGAAAAGGTCACCTTCCCATCTAAATTCACCTTGGGTGCCATCAGGGTTAGTATTGATTCCAACACCTCCACTTAGCACTGACTCTGGGCCTAAGATCTTTATGGATTTGACGGAAAGGTCGTTTGCAGCCCTTGCTCTCATAGTCAAGTAATGGATAAATGTCCCGTCAGCTTGTTCATGCCTTTCAATACCAGAGTTAAACATCTCGATATCACCAGGATAGTAGTGGTCGTGACTGGCTGCATACAGGTCTTTGATGCCATCATCATTTGAATCTTCATCAATCAGGTCTGCAATTAGATCATTGTCGTCATCATTATCAAAAATGTTGGTGATTCCATCCCCATCCCGATCAAACTGAGTGTTTAAAAATTCGATGCTCGCTTTGTCGGTTAAGCTCCAAAAGGGAGCAACCCCGTCAGGCACGGCATTGTCATCCACATCAGAGACAAGATAACTATCATCAACGCTAAGCTCGTTCGGTTGATTAAAGGTCATCGTCTGACCTTTAATAATAAGGTAAGGCAGCCTTCCAGGCTTAGGGTTAAAGTAACGCTCAATGGCCCCAGCATGATCTGTCTTCAGGCTCAGAGCTGAAGCAATCTGGTAATCTGGGTTGAATAGGTATAAGGTATAAGACTTTTCATCCTCGACATTACTGAAGCTGAACTCTCCTAAGGCATTAATTTGAGCAAGGTATCCTTTATTGGTGCTTTTTTGCATTAAAAATAGTTTCCAATTTGCAAACTCACCTCCAGAGCCAAAGGTGGTTTGAATATAGCCGGTTATGGAGCCGATCAGTCCTAGCTCTACCGTCAGGTCTTCCTTCTCGATAAACCGTCTCACCTCATCTCCGCATTGTATGGGTATCAGGGTAGCCAGAAGCAAGATATAGAGTTTGAACTTAGCTATCATCATAAAAAGGAAACCTTCGCTTTACATATGAGTCTGTCCGCCTTATCTAGCCCTATCGGAATAGATTGAATTGACTTGATTTGTTGAGATTACCCTCAAAAAATACCTGTTTTTTGAATACTTAAGTCCTTTTATCGGGTTGTTCTAATAATTGGATTCCTAGTGAAGCATCTAGCTATTCCCCCACATGACAACAATAAAAGAGCCTATTTTTATCAATATTACAGAGGCTTATAATCTTCTCTATATTTTAAAAACGGGTGGCCGATTTTGACGTTATGAGTAATTAGAACGTAATTAGTTTAGAAATCAAACTATTACCTTATAGAATTTTAACATTTATCACTATGTTACCCAATTTTTACCTATGAAGGGGAATTTGATTATGATGACCAGGAAGAGTGCCCGTAATATTTTTGTAAGTCTAGTCCCTAATCAAGCGATCTTTTAAATGGTAAAATTGAGGTTTTTTGGCAAATGGGTTTTGATAGCCTTTTGAG
>JABSRF010000524.1 GCA_013215275.1 Oligoflexales bacterium
GCATCCGTTTCTACCAAAATATAGCGTTCTGATCACACATGAATAGTGGGTAGAATATTTATTTGGAGTTACCTGACTTACTTTTTTGGCTCGGGGCTCTTAGCTGCTGGCCCATAACCCATAGGCACTCCATCTGAGCGCGTATCGGAAACCCCGACCCAATTGTCCCCTTCCCGAGCTATGGCTTGGACATCACCAATGCTCCAGCTGTGTTCCTTAATGGTGTGCCCATAGCTCTCCAGCTCTTCTTTGACGCTTTGCTCAAGGCCACCTTTCTCTATGCGTATCTCGTCAGGAAACCACTGATGATGAATCCGATACGCATGGACTGCGTCTGCAAGGCTCATTTTATGATCAATGGTATTCAAGATGGTCTGCAAGGTGGCTGTGATGATTCGAGAGCCTCCAGGAGAGCCTACAACTAATTTAAGCTCGTTGTTTGGATCAAACACAAGGGTTGGTGACATGGATGATAGCATGGTCTTCTTGGCAGCAACTGCATTGGCTTTTCCTCCAATCAAACCATATGAATTTGGCTCTCCTGGTTTTATGGAAAAGTCGTCCATCTCATTATTGAGAACGACTCCCGTACCCTTTGCAACCACGCATGAGCCAAACGAATAGTTGATGGTTTGAGTGGTGCTGACAGCATTTCCTTCCGAGTCTACCACTGAAATATGGGTGGTGGATGAGGACTCGTAGGGCAGGGGGTTGCCTGCTGAAATGGACTTCGATGGACTCGCTAGCTTAGCCTGAATCGAAGAACGAAGGGATTTTCCATACTCTGGTGAGGTTAAGCCAGCAATGGGCACCTCTGTAAATTCAGGGTCTCCGAGGTAAGTCGCTCGATCAGCATAAGCACGACGCATAGCCTCTGCAAGAAGGTGGAGGCGTTCGGGTGATTGGGCTCCCAGTTGTGGAATGGGGTCAGAGGACAGGATGTTTAGGATTTGGATAATATGAACCCCACCTGAGGAAGGAGGAGGCATTGAGACGACCTTATGACCTCGATAAGTCCCTTCTACTGGCTTTCTTTCTTTGACCTCATAGGCATCAAAGTCTTCTTTGGTGATGATCCCTCCATCGCTTAATTCATCCAGTAAGAGCTTTCCTACCTCTCCTTCATAAAATCCTGCTTTTCCTTTTTCTGCAATTGCTCTTAGAGTTTTTGCGAGGTCCTTTTGAACCAATAAATCGCCTACAGTCAGTGCTTTGTTATTTGGAAGGAAAATTTCCCTACTTGCTGGAAAGTTTTGCAGGACCTTTTGCCTGAATCTAATTGCCGATGCAAGGGAGGGATAAACCTCAAAGCCTTCCTCAGCAATTTTTATCGCAGGCTGAACCACTTGGGCGAGGGGTAGCTTGCCATGGGCTTTGTGGGTGTCAACGAGGCCAGCAATTAGCCCAGGCACTCCCACTGACATATGACCATTCACTGAGGCTCTTGGGATGCGGACCCCTTTGTAGATGTAGTCGAGTGGCTCGAGGGTTTTATCATCGAGGTACATGTCTCTGCTAGCCTTGAGGGGCGCACGCTCACGAAAGTCATAGACCTTGGTTTCTGAGGCTTTTTTATCAAAGTAGAGCATAAAGCCACCACCACCGATGCCGGTGGATTGGGGCCTTACCACGGAGATTACGAAGGAAGCGGCCGTCGCTGCATCGATCGCATTTCCTCCGGCTGCCATCATCTCTAAACCTGCTTTAGAGGCTAAGGGGTGTGCGGTAGAGATCATGCCATTTTGGGCTTTAGCTGAAAAGCTCTCCCTTGAGCGCTTAAGCTCGGTTTTGAACAAGCGTGGCCCATCGGTGGTGGTGCAGGACATGGCCATTAGAAGCGTAAGAGCCACTAGTAGTGATGAGCGATGTCGGCTAGGTTTAAGGTGTTTGCGTATAGTTTGCATCATGCTTATCTTTAAGGCTGCCTTCATTTTTTTAACCCTCATATTGATGACTCAGCTTTTTTATGCTGCCTTGGTGGTAGGTCGATAAAACTGGTAAGATGCTGAACTTAATGGAGAAAATAGTACCTTTTTGCCCCGTTATAGTCAATGGTCTTTGAAGGACAAAAAAAACCTGTTCTAGTGGTTCCCAAAAGCTAGAAAAAAGGGTACAACCCTATACGTCCTTTTTGGGCTGTATGGAGAGTTGGCTGAGTTGGCTGAAGGCGCTCGCTTGGAACGCGGGTATATGGGCAACTGTATCGAGGGTTCGAATCCCTCACTCTCCGCCATTTGAGAATCCGACCAAAGAAAAAGATCCCTTACAATTACAAAGTCATCCCGAAGCTTGTCGAGGCATTTTGCGTATAAGCTTCCCAGGGACATGTGAGTGGTATTGGCTCCATGCTCAAATTCTTACTGACCTGAGTTCGACAGAATTATATCGCCAATTGCATATTCCTGTCTAAATATTGCTCAACTTCATGTGAAGTTTCTCT
>JABSRF010000525.1 GCA_013215275.1 Oligoflexales bacterium
TTTTTTCAAGTACAATTTTTCTTTGAATTTTGGACGGCAAGATTAATTTTGCATTTTCTTATTGAATTCAAGCTTTCCTTACTTGCGCCCTTGCCGTTGGTAAAACACATAGGGGATGCTGCATCTCTTATATGGACTGACCAAACATTTGGAACGATGTTTCTCCACGAGGTAACCTCGATTTTTATCCCTAGAGATGCAAGGATTTCGGTCATGTTTTTAATGGTTTCTTCGAGTGGCAGGTCCTTACCGGTGATTAAAGTCTTACTCGTTTTATTAAAAAATTCATCGCTAATTAAGCTAGAATCGCTTGCTAGGGTATTCACCGTTTCAATCACAAACTCAGGTCCTTGTTGGACCACTTTTTTTACAGTACAGCGATCGATTGCCCTTAAGATGCCCTCTTTATCACGCTCAGGAAGGTCCTCAGGTATTTCAACTTTGATCTGAAAAGACTGTTTATAGCGATTTTCAGGATCGATGATGTTATTTTGAGATAAGCGTATGTTCTCAGTCGGTATTTTACGTGCCAAACAATAAACTTTCACAAAGTATGCCGCACAAAGAGCAGAAGAAGCGAGAAAGTAGTCGAAAGGAGCGGGAGCTGAACCATCTCCTTTGTAACGTATGGGCTGGTCTGTTATGACCGTATAGTCATCAAACTTCGCCTCAAGTCTCAGTTTATCCAAAAAACGTACACTAATTTCCATACCTTTTATCTCTCTTCATTCCATCCACACATACAGTGGCACTCCGGGGCTTGAACATACGATTCAAGACTTATACGTAATATTTTTACGTTTGAAAAGGCCGCACCTTTCAGCTAACGCTAAACTGGAAAAATTAACCTGTTTTTTACGCTATCTGGATATGGCAATGAAATTTATGAAATCATTTCAAATAATTAAAGGGCTACCATATTGAATGAACCGAACACATTTAAAATATGAAGGCCTCAAGTAGGGGACTATTTTTAGAAATTAATTTATTAAGGCTGGTGATAAGAGCAACGAAATCCAACATCAAATCTGCTATTTGCAGGGGCATTATTCAAGTTTGCAGTAAACACCCCTCCCCCTGTCCAACGGCCACCCCTCCGAAGTGCTCCACCTGAGTTGTTTTCCCCAGGAAAATACCTTCCGATAAATTCGCTGGAATTCCAACCATTGTCGATAGCCACCTGCGGAATAAGCTCTGTCAGGCTCATCTCAGTACTGCCCGTTATATTAGGAAACTCATCCCAAGCATTTCCAAGTGGAGTAGGCTTATCTGATTGATTAAAATAGCTGGTCCACTCTGAAACATTTCCTGAGAAATCCCAAATGACACTTCCATTTGTAAGGACATAGGTACGCCTATCTAAAAGCTCATCTCCTGAAGTAATTCCTTGACAGCTTCCTTCTACAAAGGCATTCGAATCATTTGGATCAGCAGGACAAGGTTCGGAAGGATCACTGTCTCCATGCCCCCTAATGAGAGTATTCATACCAACCAGCCCTCCATCCCAGTTAGCAGCGATACTGACCACATTGGCTCCAATGGTCATCCACTCATCGTTTGAAATTAAGTGAAAGCCAAGTCCCAAAGACTCGCATTTTGAAGCGGCATCAACCTGACTAATATCAACCCAGGGAGTGTCTGTTGGTCTTGACTCAGGTCCTGAAATGCCATTCTTAGCTTCATAGTTCATGACGCAAAAATCACTGGTCCCATAAGTAGGGTCCCCGGGAATCAAAATCCAGCTTTCAGGATCTCCGATGTTTGAGCAGTTCAAACCCAAACCTGGGTTTCCATCAGGTTCAAGATCGGCTTCTGTTCCACTGATTCCTATTAATGGTTCTGGCTCTTCAACGAGAATTTCTTCACTTCCCGATTTTGAAAATACCCCACTAGTTTCAGCAACTGCAGAAAGCCCACCTTGCGTTGAAAAGTCAGATTTAACCAAGATTATCGTCGCTAGACTTGGCAATACAAAGGCAATGCTTTTTTCCGTAGAGTGTACTTCTAGCTCTAGGGGAGATGAGTTAGGCAATTCATACTGTATTATCCACCTTGCATCTGTAATTACATCTGAATTCTGCGCCAAAAGCTCGCAATTAACATTTTTAGTTGGACCTTCACTGTAATCTGAGATACAAACTAGCTGATATCCATGGGACCCAATTTGTTGCCCTTTACCGTTTCCGACCTCTGAGCCTGCAATATCGTTATCTTCTGTCTGTCGTCCATTACCGACCTCTGAGCTAGCAATGTCGTTGTCTTCTCTCTCTTTCTGGGAGTTAGAATCTATTATAGAATTAAACTGCTGATCCAAATCACTCTTGTTACTACAAGCTATCATGCAAGCAGATAATAGGGAGTGTCTGATCGGAAACGCACCGCCGCCATGGTGCGTAGGGCTTAGAGCACTAAAACCTTCACCGAATTTCCCCAGT
>JABSRF010000526.1 GCA_013215275.1 Oligoflexales bacterium
GGGTACTAAAAAGTCCCATATTACAAGGATCATCATAACCTAAACGACATTTTTTGATGGAAACTTCTGTTAAGGTTTCTAATCTTTTCGGATGCCCTTATGGCCTCCAAATCCAGCTCCTTCCACTGGTAGCTAATCTGAGGAACAATCTGATGATCGATAGCACCAACCGCAGTCATCTGTCCGTCAACATCAAAATGAAGCCTCAATTGTTCTTCACAGAGTTTATGATTATTGATTAAATAATCAAACTCATAAAAGACAGACCCATTTAACCTCCTGACTTTTACTAATTCGAGAGACACAGTTTCAGCTAGCGTTGCCTTGTATTCGGTGACTTTTTCCTCATGTGCCTTATCAATTCTATTTTGGGTCAGAGCCAGCTGTGAGCTGCTTAAATCACGTCTTATTGAGCAAGGAGTTTCGGTGTTAGCCAAATAAAAATAGGCTTCTTCCGTCTCCTTTGGGTCTGTCGTGCGATGATCTTTGAATTGCATTTGTGGCTTACATGCCATAATGGCATAAGCACCTAAAAGAACTAAAAAATTATGCAGTAAAAATCTCACTTTTTTAAAAAACCATTGCTATCTATCTGCAAAGGAAAAAATGGGCTTGTAAATGCCTCGAATTTACAAGCCCACCAGCTTTCTCTAAGTGCTTATAACTAGCTACTTTTCGGAATATATTCATAGGTTTTTTAGCAATTCTCCTAATTTCAATTAATTGGGTATTTTAAGGTAAAAATTAAATCTTCATTGAGAACGAAGGTTTAAATCTTACCTGCCAAGGATAAATGCCCTACTGATTTTTCCAAAAACATCTTATAATCATGTAATAATGCGACATTTTTGCTAGCAACCAGAAGCTTAAATAAAGAAACAAGCCCTACTTGACGAAACTAAATTACGTCTATACCTAGAGGAGCAGGCATGGAAATAATTAAAGAAATGGTAAAGGTTCCCTTTTATTGTGTAAGGGCTAGCAATCGCCACGTATGGACCTCAATTTACCAAAGAAAATGGACTAGGCTGTTTAAAACCAGCGCCGTGGGTGATATGACGATCCAGTGCATGAATGACCTAGGACCAATTTACGGAAAGATATCACAAATCGGCATCAACAGCCTTCCTCCTAAATGTGATAAGCTGATCAAAAAAACTGGATTGGATCGTATTTACGATGACTGGCCTGCCTTAAAATTTGAGGAAATTCAAAAAATTCTAGATAAAGAATTTCCTGGCTGGAAACAAAGCATCCGTATCGAGCCTAAGCCCATTGGAGTTGCTTCCATGGCACAAGTCCATGTGGTCACCGACCTTGAGGGCAAGCGCTGGGCCATGAAATTCGTCAAACCAATGGCAAAAAAGCGTATCCAAGAAACCCTGAAAGCTCTGAATGAAGTCATCAGTCTATCGAAGGTCGCTGGCAACGCTCCCATCGTCCAAAAATTTTTCAAGGAATGGGAAGACTTTTCGACCTCTCTACGCAAAGAGATTCGTCTAGACTTAGAGAAAAAGAACATCAAAAAAATTCAAGCTAAGCTTAAAAAACAAAAAGGGCAGGTGATTAAAATACCTGAAGTTAACGATGCCCTGTGTACCCCTGATATTTTAACCATCGAGTTTTTTGAAGGCATCCCCTTTAAAGAATTACTTCAGAAAAAACAACAGCTCTCGGACAAGGTAAAAGACAAGCTTGCTCAGCATGTGCTCAAAGAATTTCTAGTCCAAATCTTCGAATGGGGTTTATTCCATGGAGATCCTCATGCCGGTAACCTCATCCTTTTAGAAGATGGAAGCATCGGCCTCTTTGACTGGGGTCTGACAGGAGAGTTTTCAGATAAGGACAGGCGTTACATATCCTCGGTTTTAAAATCAATCCTTACTTTGGATTTTGCAATGCTCGTGGATGCTCTTATGGATATCGCTAAAGAGGAGGAGGTAGAAGTAAGCCAAGAACAAGTTGAGCACGAGCTTAGAAAAGTCCTTACTTTGATCAAAAAGGCTAGGGAAGAGGGCAAAAAGGTCAAGCTGCATGTTCTTATTAATGCATGCTTTAAAGCTGCAGATAAGCTAGGCATTCCCATTCCACGGGGCCTTTTTACCATGGCTAAAACTCTTTTGACCATCGAGGGCTTGGCAACTGGAATCTCACCAAAGGCTTCTTTTACCAGGGCTGCAGCCCCTTTTATGCTTAAAGCTGCGAACCCCAGTTTTAAAGATTTATGGAAGATGACCAAGAACCTACCTAAGCTTTACCGGAAACCGGCGTAAAGCCCCTGGATTCATTCATGGGGATATAAGCCGTGGGTGATTGTTGAACTAGGGCGAAGCATGAGCCATGGGAAACATGAGCCCATCATAAGTGACCGATATTTTAGTTTCAATATTACAGCAGGTTACGCACTATCTAAGACTTCCAGTGTTGACG
>JABSRF010000527.1 GCA_013215275.1 Oligoflexales bacterium
AGAAAAAATCCAGCCAAAACGTGCTAAAGCGAATATTTGGGGGATTGGCGATTACATTTCGCTACAGCGACTAGCTATGCGATCAGAACTGAATTCATAAAAAAAATTATTGCCTGGGAACCCAGCTTACTCAGTAAATTGCCTCTTGAAGACAGCAGGTTTTCAGGAGTGATGCTATACCGAGGTAAGATGGTTCCTATTGTTAAAGGTATCGAAGAAAACGATTTGTCAAACATGAGTAGTTTTCTTATCTGCCAATTTCAGCATAATCTGTTTGGAGTGCCTGCTTCTAAGACTTTGGAGACTTTGAGAGCCACGGAAGAGGACTTAGTTGAAGGAGACCGTTCCCATCATGAGGGAGCTTACTTTCCGATAAGTGGAAAACTGAAAGACAAAAATAACACGTACTTAGTTTTTGACCCTAGTCTCATTAAGAAGAGTGCTTAATTTTCAGCATCAACTAAAGCTGCCACTTTAAGCCTTAAACCATCAGCATCAAAATCTTTTGGCCCTAGCAGCTCTCCTATTTTTACAGTGATTTTGCGTCGTTTTGGCCTCGGCACAGAACTCATGGCTTTGCCGTGCTTGCGGCTAAAAAAGCTATCATACAACCCGTTAAGGCCAACCGGGATAACCGGCACGTGACTCTCCTCCAAGATTCTTTCGATACCTGGCCTGAAATGTTTGAGCTCACCATCATGGCTAATGCCCCCCTCAGGGAAGATGCAAACAATTTCATTTTCCTCTAAAGCTTCTTTAATCAGGGAAAAGGCCTTTTCTTTCATCTCAGGGTCCTCTTTGGCAGGAGCAATGGGGATGCACTTCCCAAATTTAAAAAACAGACCCAAGATGGGAGTTTTAAATATGCGATGATCCATCACAAAACGGATGGGGCGTTGGCACGCTGCAGACAGTATAAACCAATCTATAAAACTGATATGGTTTGCAATGAGAACAGCAGGTCCTCTAGAGGGTACATTTCTGCGCCCCTCATACTTTAAGGTATAGATGGTCTTTGCAAGCATCCAGATCACAAGTCTAAGAAGAAATTCTGGTAAAAGTGTGAATATGTAGCCGCAAACAGCTAAATTCATAAATGCAATGATGATAAAGATATCATAGGTCTTAAAACCCAAACTGAAGAGTATGAGTGCCAGCATGGCAGAGGCAACCATAAATAAGGCATTGATGATATTATTTGCAGCAATGACTCGTGAGCATGTTTCTTTCTCGGACCTTTGTTGAAGAATGGCATAAAGGGGAACGATAAAAAAGCTACCAAAAAACCCAACGAGGCCCAGGTCCATCAGCACACGGTAATGATCAAAACTAGTATTAAACCATATAAAATCAGCAATGCTTGCATCTTTTAAGGTAAAAAAATCATAGGGCACCATTCCAAGATCAAAGATAAATAGGCTCATGCCAACAGCACCAATAGGTACGATTCCAAGCTCGATTTTTGAATCTGCAAGTTTATCACTTACATAGGATCCGAGTGCGATGCTCAGGGTAAATATAGCGAGTAGCAAGGTAACCACATACTCATTAGCATTTAGGGTATGCTTAACAAAGGTTGGAATCTGAGCTAGAACGGTGGCCCCTAGAAACCAAAACCACGAAATCCCTAGTATAGAATAATAAATGGAATCATTTTGTTTGGAGATTTTATACAGGTTCTTTATCTCTAAATGTGGATTTAGCGTTACCTTTAAGTCTGGAGCCAATGCTGGAGTGGTAGGAATCCTTCGTGATGTAAGCCAGCCCAGGATTGCAAAAACCACAACCGCCAGGCTAACGTAAGCGGTCCCAAGCCGGATTAACACCCCACCAAGGATCGTTCCAGACAAGATAGAGATAAACGTCCCCATTTCGACCAGACTGGTTCCAGACATGAGTTCGTGGTCTTCAAGCTGTTGCGGAAGGATGCTGTATTTTACAGGCCCGAAAAAAGTAGACTGGGTTCCCATGAAGAATAGGATGGCTACTAAGAAGACGATATTACCAGTAAAAAATCCAATTGCTCCCAAGATCATGATCGCAATTTCACATAATTTAACCGTCCGGATAAATGCTGATTTCTCAAGTTTATCGGCTAGTTGGCCTGCAATCGGGGAGAATAAAAAAAAAGGAAGGATAAAAAGCCCTGATGCCAAGTTGACCCATAGACCAGCATCAGCTTCTGAAGCAGCTTTAAACGCAATGAGGATGACGAGAGCATTTTTGAAGACGTTATCATTAAAAGCTCCGAAGAACTGCGTCCAGAAAAAAGGGCCAAATCTTCTGGTGTTAAGAAGTTGCATCATTTTTCATTCTCCATTGCCAGCATTTAATTTATGATAAAGCTATAGTGGACCCCGTTTTTAGGACCATTTGATAAGTAAAACTCCTAAATGTAACATGCTGAATTTACATAAGGAGAA
>JABSRF010000528.1 GCA_013215275.1 Oligoflexales bacterium
TTAGCTCATGGAGATATTAACTCGGTTGCGAGTTAAGCCTGAGAATCCCCTTCCTTCAGGTGGGGGAGCCTTCAAGAGGCTTTGTCTTATTATTTATCTTATCATTTCTGAAGAATTTTCTGAGTCATCTGGGATAAGGCGATCCATTTCCTCGCTGGTGGGAGCCCTTCCCCAAATTTGTTCATAGCTTCTGCAGCTGTCCACGATAAACTGTGAGTGCTCGCCCCAGTCATGCCAAAAACAACGGCCATCATACTCCCACGCTTGAGTTAGGACCACTGCGTCTCCTAGCACTGAGATGCATGGAGCAATGGCTGCATGAGCAGAGACTGGGGATGCAAGGATGACTGAGATCAGGGCTAAGTTTCCCGCGGCATCTGCGGCATTTTGATTAATTGCTAGGCCTTGGGTGCTCTTTTTTCGGCAGTTTTCTACCATCTGCGGCACTACACTGACGCAGGTACAGGTTCCTGCAGTAGCCGACAAACAGCCTAAACAGTCTATGGCCAGGAGCCTAGCAGCATTAGAAAAAAGTGATAGTACCAGCATTATCTTTATGAAATTGTGTTTAGATTGCATAGCTATTGCCTTACCAAATTGAGTTAATCAAAAGCGATCAGAAGGTATATAGGAACTTTATCTGACTTTCCAGGTGAAAAAGCGGCAAAGTGAGATCTTTGAACTTGCTATAGAATGGGTTAAAAGGCTTCCCTCACCTGTATTCCTTGCATTTTGACCCACCTTCACAAGGCCTCTTCGTTTACGGAGAGGTTAAACAAACTTACGAAAGGTAGGAGAGGACAGAAGCTCCTTCCATAGGAGTTACGGTGGATTTCACCTAAAGTCATAAAGGGATGACAATTGGCAGAAGTATCCATTAATTGATGCTAAACTAAAATACGAATATCAGCTAACACAAAGATCAGTCTCAAAGAAAGGTGCCAGAAATGGGATCATTGCCTACTTTACTCATCGTCGATGATCATGAAGAAACGGTTTACCTTTTGGCTAAGAGCCTTGAAAAGGTCTCAGCTAAAGCATATAAAGCATTCGATGGCAAAGCAGCGTGGGAGCTATTTGAGGCGCATAAACCAGACCTGGTTATTACCGATTTTGGAATGCCTCAAATGGATGGAGTTGAGCTTGCTAAACTTATCAAAAACAGCTCACCTAATACCCCTGTCTTTCTTGTGTCGGGTTACAGCGGCGAGAAAAGAATAGACTTAGCATTGTTTGACGAAGTCTACTCTAAGCCCTTTAAAGTGAAGCATTTACAGGCCTCTGTGGTCGCTTATACTGAGGAAAAAATCGCGAAATAACTTACGTTTGAACCCTTATTAGCTCTCCCTCGCTTCTCTTAATTTCGCTGGTACTGAACACATAACAACACTAAGGCTTGGACTCGAAGCTAATTCTGTAGGAAAATATAAACAGCAGAAAATTAATAATTTCTATCATGCATATATTAATGACTTGGAGCCAAGAATTGTCAAAATACAAAATATTATTGATTGAAGATGATGACGACCAAAGAGAATTATTGGTTGAGATTATTCCATTTAAATCATCACTTAATTTGGAGGTCATTGGTGCAATCAATGGGAAGAATGCCCTTGAAAAATCGAAAGAATCATCTTTTGATACGGTTGTAACAGATTATTTCATGCCTGACCTAGATGGACTGGCTTTTATCAAGGAATTTAAAAAAAATGCAGCGAATTTTAAAATTCCGATAATTTTTATGTCCGCCTTTTTTGCCGACTTGGGTACAGCAGGTAACAGGGATTTATTTGAAAATGTTTATTTTTTGGATAAGCCATTTAGGGTTGATGATCTGATAAAGAAAATAGACTTTAATATTAAATCTCAGGCAGTTTCAGTTTAGTTTCTTAGATGATAACAGCATATTTTTAAGAGTTTTGCGGATCTTGTTTATGTTAAAAGGTTTCTCTAAGTATACGAGGTTTTTAGTCACATTTTGATATAACTCCGGAGCAGTGATTCGGAAATATCCAGACATAAAAATAATTGGTGTCTGTTTATATGCCTCAAGCTTACGTAGTTCTCGTATAAACTCTGGCCCATCTTTCTTAGGCATTCGCATATCAGTAATGACGAGATCATACTTGTGAGATGTCATCTTTTTTAGGCCTTCTTGCCCGTTGCTTGCTTTGTCAACCTTACATGAAAAATGCTCATAATCATAATTCGATATTCCTTCGACCATACAGTCTAATAAGGAGGAGTAGTCTTCAACGATGAGGATGTTTTTTTCAACTTTATCCATTTAGTGTTCCCGTTGTAAGTCGAACCTACGAATATATAGCGGCACCAGAAGTGCGACACATTAATTAGTCGCTGTAGCGAAATATAAAATACCTTTATTTAAAGGCTTTTGACTTCATATAGCTCTTTACTTACTT
>JABSRF010000529.1 GCA_013215275.1 Oligoflexales bacterium
GCATCCGTTTCTACCAAAATATAGCGTTCTGATCACACATGAATAGTGGGTAGAATATTTATTTGGAGTTACCTTAAGCCCAAGAATACCCTGGATTTATCCATGGGGAGTGTCAATTCTCTATGGGAATAAAGTTGGGGAGGTAGCTTGGATGCCATTGGTTTTAGCTGGAGTGTTCGGTTGTTTTATGTCAATCGAGGCCTTAAAAGTGACTTAGAAGGTGAATTGGCAGAAAGCGAAAGTGTCACCCCAGGTTTTACCCACGAACTTGGGCACTGTGTGGGAATCCTTCACAAAATTCTTTTTGCCTTGGTTTGCTCCAAAAATTGATACCAAACTGCAAGTGACTGCTCGATGGTTTCCACATCGTAGGTATCATGATCAAATTCTTTACTCTGATTACTCAAAAAAGACTCGATCCGTGGGCTAGAAAAAAAGACTAAGCCTCCATCTTTTTTATAACTCAATACGCTTGCCCCCAAGTCATCATCTACTTGATAGCTCCCCAAATGGTTTGTTTTCCCATCAGAGTCTGATTGGCTTTTAATATAGTTGCCCTTATTTTTCATACGCAGAGTCTCAGCTGGCCGATTCGTAAGCTCAAGGTAAATGAGGCTTCCATTTGGAATAAGAACTTGACCTCCTTCTCCAGGAATTAGACCAAGACCCTTTTTCATATGCCGAGCATTACCCAAATGCTCAATGATAAAATCAGCGAATATGGTACCCCCAGAACCTATCCCTAAGATGTCCCAGTTGGAAAACCTCACAGCATCGTCAATTGCAGGCTTAAGGTCTTTTAATCCTTGGTAGTAAGTATCTAAATCCCCGTCAGGAATCAGCAAATAACCAAGCTCATTGCGATATTGCATAATGCTCTTCGCTAGGTCTTTAGGGTTATCGATGGTGATGACTTCTTGGCCTGGAAGCGTAATCTGAGCCAGAGTCTTTAAGCCATAGTAGCTATCACTGTTAGACCCTTTTGGCTTGTAAATGACCACGACTCTTCGATCTGCTGAATAAGCTCTAAGGCTCTTTGGGTCAAATTCAACTTCAGAAGCGATTTTTAGAAAGCTAGCCTGGGCACTGAGCTTTTCTACCTTATCAAGCCAAAGCTTCGTCATCTTTGTGGAGCCCTTAGATAAAGGGTTTTTCTGTAAGTTTCGACTCCAATTATGGAATAGTTGAAGGTATTGGTCTTTGGTGGCTTCATCGAAATTATCATAGAGCTTTTCTGCGCGATTAAATACCTTGGGGAGAATCTGTTCATTTTTTACTTTTGAATTTGAGAAAACAAGATCTTTCATAGCCTCTAAACCCAGGCCTTCGGCAGTATGTGCCATTTTTTTTACCATGAAATCGTGATCAATCTTTTCTTCCTCTTTTACCGATCTAACTTTTTGTTTGTCTAAAGTTGTCATAAATGCAATCATTGCATTGGCTTCTTTTGCTTTTGCCATACCAAGCATGAGCCCTGAATCTTCTAAAAGTCCTAGCATCAAATGATTAAAGTGCTGCTCCAAAACTTCTGAATTTTCAAATAAGCTTACATTCGTTTCTTTTGCCGAATATTGGTCCCTTAATTTTTTTACATGGGATTTTATACTTTTCTCTTGAGACTCATCCATATATCCTGATTTTTTTAAAGCACTCACAAATGGATTGAATACGAGCTGATGATAAAACTCTTGGATTGTCAGGTAAGTCATGGTAAATGAAAAAAGTTCTTTCCCAACGCTTCCTTGATCGGTGTATGGATGCATTTGGTCTCGATCAGTTAAAAATGTCTTTAAATACCTAAGGTGCTTGAATTTTTTCTCAGAAACATATGCTGATACATCAGACCTCGTCGCAATGGATTTTTCATTGTTGCGAACTTCTATAAGAAACTGCTCGAAAAATGGGTTGTAACCAAACTCACCATCTAACTTTTCTGTAATTTGATCTCTTTTGTTGGTTGATGCTAATACGGTGAAACCATTTGAAAAGGGCGATTGCTTACCTTTGTTTAGAAGAGGAGCTAGAGGTCGACGAGCTTGGTTTACAGAAGGGCTTATAAATGAGTGTGTGATTCCTGTTGAAAGTAATAATAAGGTCAAGGTTTTTGATATCATCATATTTAATGTATGTCCTTGCATTGAAAATATTTCGATAGGAAAAACCAAACTTCCTATTTCTCAGATAGGAATTAGCATATATTAGTTTTATATCCCAGTTGATTCTCTATCTTGGGAGGAGGGAGATGTTTAAAAAGATTAAGTATCTAAATTTAGAGAATCAAAATCAGAGGAGCTATGACGTTCTTTCAGCTGCTGGTCTTCTGGGCCCCAAGTGCGGTTCACCAACCTAGGTAACTCCAAATAAATGTCCTACCCATTGATGGTTAATTTTAGTACAGTTCTGGCCTGTGATTGCGCACTCT
>JABSRF010000053.1 GCA_013215275.1 Oligoflexales bacterium
TAGAGTGCGCAATCACAGGCCAGAACTGTACTAAAATTAACCATCAATGGGTAGGACATTTATTTGGAGTTACCTAATCCTTATAGCCTACCCATAGCCTTTAGGCTGCCCAGAATACCTTCCAGCTCATCATAGCATTCTAGCCACTCAGTCTCCTCGTCCTCAAGTCGCACCTTTAATTCTTGGTGTTCCTGGTGTTTTGCGTTCATGGCAGTATAGTCATCAGGGTTAAGGGTGCTCATGCTTTGCTCGATTTGAGAAATACTGTGTTTTAACTTTTCGATGGACTTTTCAAGTTTCGAGATGTCCTTTTCAAGCTTTGCTCTTTTTCTTTTAAGCTCTTTGAAGTCCTCTTGATCTGATGGCTCTTCCTTCTTTTCTAATGTGGTTTTTTGTGATTCAGCGCTCTCATTGTTAGTGTCAAGAACATTGGGGAAGCCTGCAACCATAGCTAGTTTGGCATAATCATCCAAATTTCCTTCAAATAACATAGACCTGCCGTCAGGGAGCATTGCAAAGACATGGCTGCAAACACGGTCGATGAGCTCCCTATCATGACTGACAAATATCATGGTGCCTTTGTAGGAGTTCAAGGCTGCTGTTAAACTCTCTGCACTTTTCATGTCAAGGTGGTTTGTTGGTTCATCTAATAGTAGCAGGTTAGACTTTCTACTAAGTATATTTGCAAGTCCTACCCTGCTTTTTTCGCCACCAGAGAGAACTTTAACCTGCTTGAAAACGTCATCACCACTAAATAAAAAACTACCAAGTAAGCTACGAATTTCTTTTTGTCCCCATTCAGAATTCTTCTGAATATTTTCGAAAATACTAAGCTCCGGATCTAGTGTTTCTAGTTGATCTTGAGCGAAATATGCCATTGAGGTTCTCGTACTGCTTGTAAACTTTCCGTCCAACGCAGCAATTTTACCTATAATCGTCTTTAGAAAGGTTGACTTTCCTATGCCATTTGCACCAATGACGGCAATTTTGTGGCCACGTTCCACCTGAAGCTTGATTCCTTGGCTTAATGCTTGCTTATAACCAATTGAGCCATCTTCAACATTGAATAGAATTCGATCTGATTTTTCGGGCTCTGGGAGCGCAAATGCTAGCGTTGATTCCGAGACCTCTTCAGGAATCTGTGCCTCTTCTTCCTCTAGCCGAGCGATCATTTTTACCCGAGATTGAGCTTGCTTAGCCTTAGTTGCTTTTGCACCAAATCTTTTAACAAAAGATTCAAGCTCTTCCTTCCGTCTATGCAATTGAGCTCTCGTGGCAGCATCCTGATCTTGCCTCAGAGTACTAGCAGCTACAAATTTATCGTAGTTTCCTTTGTATGGGATGAGCTTACCCTGGCTTAGGTGGAGGGTGATACTCGCGAGGCGGTTTAGCAAAGTTTTATCGTGTGAAACAAATAAAAGGGTTCCTGCAAAACTTTTAAGGTAGTTTTCAACCCACACTAAACTGGGAAGATCAAGGTGGTTTGTCGGTTCGTCGAGAATTAGGAAGTCAGGATTCTTAATAAATAACTTAGCTAGCTCTAAACGCATGCGCCAACCACCGGATAAGTTTAGTGGGGATTGTTCGAGAACTTCAGGTGAAAATCCTAAGCCACTTAAAATAGAACTTGCTTTGGCTCTAAGGCCATAGCCTCCTGCAGATTTGTAGGCAGTTTCTGCTGCTTCATAAGCTTGGATTGAACTTTCTTCGTGGTCGGTCTCCATCTTTTTTATTGCAGCGTCCATTTTGACTTTTAAGTTCACAAGATGCTCATTACCAGTTTCGCACTCTTCGATTACAGTTGGCTTTGGGTTGCTATTAGGTTCCTGGGGTAGGTAGCCTAAAGAGAGCTTTTGAGGCCTTAGTATTGATCCTTCATTAGGAGCTTCTAAGTCTGTCATCATATTCAAAAGTGTTGATTTGCCAGCACCATTGTCTCCGATTAAAGCTATTTTTTCACCATTGGGAAAATGAAAAGATGCCCCTCTTAGAAGTGTCTTATTGCCAAATGTTTTAACCAAATTTTCAATGCGGATCACTTTATTCTCCTTGGTGCGCATCTCGATGTAAGCAAAAGAATCTTAATTTTTTTTATTGGAGCATGCAATCTGCAAGCTAAGAAATAGGTGTGTCTTTTTGACCAAGCTCATGCAATTACCCAAGTTTTAGTTGGATTTTATGCCAAGATCATTTAATATGGATACATTGGGTAAGATCCTAAATTATTTAAAAAATGTTGATTTTATAACCTTTAACCACTGGAAGACTTTTCTATGAGAGTTTCTACTAATGAAGAGTGGTTTGGTCATCCTAAAGGGCTCTTTATCTTATTTTTTACTGAGCTTTGGGAACGGTTTAGCTACTACGGAATGAGGGCAATCCTTGTCCTTTACATGATTTCTCTAACAACGGATAAAAACCCTGGGTTTGGATGGGATGAAGCGACAGCACTTGGAATTTATGGTTGGTATACCATGGCAGTTTATTTAGCCTCGATCCCAGGAGGCATCATAGCTGATCGTTTTTTAGGCCAAAAAAAAACGGTTATGTTAGGAGGAGCCCTTCTGTGTGCTGGTCATATTGTGCTAGCAATCAATGCCATGTGGGCATTTTTTCTTGGATTAGCGTTGATCGTATTAGGGGTGGGTGCTTTAAAGCCAAATATTTCTACGATGGTGGGAGGTCTTTATGAACCATCAGATATTAGACGAGAGTCTGGTTTCACCATTTTCTACATCGGGATCAATTTAGGAGCATTTTTAGCAGCTTTGCTTGTCGGGTTTGTGGGTGAGCAAATTGGCTGGCATTATGGCTTTGGCTTAGCAGGTATTGGTATGCTTATTGGGCAAGCTGTCTATATTATGGGGCAAAAGCACTTAAAGCATGTTGGAAACAAATACCTTGATGAATCGAGTGAAGGTGGTTTGAGTAAACAGCCCCTTAGCCCCGTTGAGAAGGATCGCATCATCGTACTACTGATCTCATTTTTGATTGTGATCGTGTTTTGGGGGGCTTTCGAGCAAGCTGGTGGTTTGATGAATATTTACACCAAACAAAAAATTAATCGCATGATGTTTGGTTTCGAAATTCCAGCAAGTACTTTCCAATCTCTAAACCCCTTATTTATTATGATGTTTGGAACTTTAGTCGCAACTTACTGGATGGGAAGGAAGAGAAAGAACAAGGAATCATCGTCTCTCTTCAAGATGGCAGTAGGAACTATGATCATGGGCTTAGGGTTTTTACTGATGAGTTTTGCCGCTTTGGAAACCCAAACATCCTCCAACGGTCAAGCGGCTATGTTCTGGTTGGTTGGCGCTTACTTCCTACATACGATTGGTGAGCTTTGTGCCTCCCCCGTGGCTTTATCCTTCATCACCAGATTAGCGCCAGCAAAGTATGCGTCCATCATGATGGGTGTCTTTTTCGCGTGCACAGGCTTAGGAAATAAGATAGCTGGGCTAGTTGGGGAGGCTGCACAAGACGCAGGAGAGCTGCAGATCTTTACCGGTATCTTTGGGTTCTGCTTAGTATTTGGCCTACTCATTTTGGCTTTTCTGGGTAAGCTAAAGCAATTGACCCACGGTGCTGAGGACGACTTGTTCCCTGTTGCTGGGCCCAGCACTAAAGCAAAAGATCAATTCTCACCTCAAGGTGATGAATCGGTCCGGACTTCTTAGAACCCCTACCCCAAAGGCTTTTGCCCTTGCTAAAATGAGTGTTAGCGAGGTATCTTCAAAAGCTTGTATAGCTAAGGCCAAAGACCCGAGCATGGTCACGCAAGCCGAACTAAATAGTCTATTAAATTGGGGTAAGTTACATGAAAACGGTGGCTCCAGAGGTTAGCTTTCCTAAGATTGAAGATGAAGTTTTACAGGAATGGCACAATAATAAAACATTTCAAAAGCAAGACCAATGGCGTGAAAGTGCTAAGGAGTTTGCTTTCTACGATGGACCTCCGTTTGCAAATGGACTTCCTCACTACGGCCACCTTTTAGCAAACACCATAAAAGACACAGTCCCTAGGTATTGGGTCATGAGAGGTTACAAGGTCAAGCGACGTTTTGGTTGGGATTGTCACGGCTTGCCTGTCGAATTTGAAATTGAAAAACGAGAAAAGCTCAGGGGACGTCCTGACATCCTAAAGATGGGGATCTCTCAGTTTAACGAAATGTGTCGTGAATCTGTGCTCCATTACGCGGAAGAGTGGAAGAAGACGATCACCCGGCTTGGGCGCTGGGTGGACTGGGATGACCAATACCGCACCATGGACTTAGAGTTTATGGAATCGGTCTGGTGGGTGTTCGGGGAACTTTATCGCAAAGGTCTAGTTTACCAAGGGTTCAAGATTGTCCCTTACTCTCCTAGAACCGGTTCAGTCGTTTCAAACTTTGAAGCAAATCAAAACTATAAAGATGTTCAGGATCCGTCAGTTACGGTCAAATTTAAACTAAAAGATCAGGATGCATGGATACTTAGCTGGACCACAACCCCATGGACGCTCCCTTCCAACCTTGCATTGGCAGTTGGTGAAGAGATCGAATATGTGAAGGTCAAGGACCTTGAAAGCGGTGAGCACTGGATATTGGCAAAAGCCCGCCTGGATGCCCTTTACCCCCCCAAGAAAGGTAAAAAATCTAAGGGTGAGGAAAAGCCTTACGAGATCGTCGGGAGTGTGAAGGCAAGTGACCTAGTAGGCCAGTCTTATGAGCCAATGTTCCCTTATTTCAAAGATCATAAAAACGCCTTTATCATTATGGCTGCCGACTTTGTCTCAACCGAAGATGGTACCGGTATTGTGCACCAAGCTCCTGCGTTTGGTGAGGATGACTACCTTACTTGCAGGAAATATAACATCGAACTAGTCGACCCGATTGACGATAATGGTTGCTTCACAGAGCAGGTGTCAGACTACAAAGGCATGAACTTCAAAGAAGCCGATAAGCATATCTGTAAGGATCTGCGCGAGAGGGGTGTCCTCTTGCGTCATGAGACCCTGGTGCATAGCTATCCCTTTGATGAAAGGACTGATACACCGCTGATGTATAAGGCGGTCCCGTCTTGGTATGTGGCTGTTGAGAAGTTTGTTTCAAAACTCGTTGAAAACAATCGCAAAATCAACTGGGTACCCTCCCATATCAAAGAAGGACGAATGGGAAGCTGGCTGCAGAATGCCAGAGATTGGGCTATTAGCCGAAATCGCTTTTGGGGCACTCCGCTTCCAGTGTGGAAATGTGATAAGAACAAAG
Organism: Oligoflexales bacterium; assembly: GCA_013215275.1. GTDB lineage: Bacteria > Bdellovibrionota_B > Oligoflexia > Oligoflexales > Bog-1112 > JABSRF01. The sequence goes on from JABSRF010000053.1 coordinate 5,250, forward strand.
ATCACATTGAAGTGGTTCCCAGTGTTCGTGAACTAGAAGAGAAAACTGGCGAAAAAATTACTGATATTCATAAGCATAAGATCTCTCATCTGAGCTTTCCATGTAGCTGCTGTGATGGCACCATGAAGCCCGTGGATGTGGTGTTTGACTGTTGGTTTGAATCAGGGTCCATGCCTTATGCACAGCTGCACTATCCTCATGAAAATAAAGAGCGTTTTGAGTCAATTTTCCCAGCTGACTTTGTAGCAGAAGGCTTGGATCAAACGAGGGGTTGGTTTTATACCCTTAATGTTCTCTCAAATGCTCTGTTCGACAAGCCAGCGTTCAAGAATGTGATCGTAAATGGTGTGATTCTTGATGAAAATGGCAAGAAAATGTCCAAGCGGCATAGGAATTACACCCCACCCGATGAACTAATCGGGAAATATGGTGCTGATAGTGTCCGCTTGTATATGCTTAATTCGTCCCTGCTGCGGGCTGAAAACCTTATTTTCACCGACAAAGGTGTGAAGGATGTAACCCGTGCAGTGCTATTACCTCTATGGAATGCCTACAGCTTCCTGTCGACTTATGCTGAGTCTGATGGTTGGAAACCGAGCGCCGAATTGAGCAAGGGCCAGCTACCTAAGTTGGAGCATGACCTTGATCGTTGGATTGTTTCGCGTTTGCAATCCCTGATTGAAAAAGTCCATACCCACATGGAAGACTATAAGCTCTATCAGGTGGTGCCCCCAGTTGTAGACTTTATCGAAGACCTAACAAACTGGTACATACGTTTAAATAGAAGGCGCTTTTGGGGAGATCCTCAGATTAATGGCCTTAGCTCTGATCAGGAGCAGGCTTACTCAACCTTGTTCTATGTGCTTTTAGAGTTCTCCAAGGTTTTTGCTCCTTTTGCACCATTTATTTCTGACCGTTTGTACAACAATCTGTTGAACTCTCAAGCAGACGCTCCTGAGTCAGTGCATTTGTGTGACATGCCAAGTACTCATGATAAGCTACAAGATTTGACTCTCGAGTCAGATATGGATCTTTTGAGGCGTGCCACAAACCTTGGCCGTTCCCTACGGCAACAGCATAAGATTAAGATTAGGCAGGTTTTACCCTCGATGCTTGTGATTACACACAAGGAGAGCGATCGTAGTGCGATCGAGCGAGGTGGTGCGCTCCTCAAGAGTGAGTTAAACATCAAAAAAATTGACTTTACGACCGAGGAATCCAAGCATGTGCGCCTGTCGCTTAAGCCAAACCTCAAGACCCTTGGTCGGCGATTAGGAAAAAACCTCAATCAAGTGAGGCGGCACTTAACTGCCCTAAACGACTCTCATGAAGATGTCAGTAAACTCCTACAGGAGTTGGCCTCACAAGGAAGCGTGGATATCTTGGGCCATAAGCTATCAGCTGAAGATTTCTTGGTAGATCGTGGGCCGCTTGATGACCGCTTAATTGCTACGGAAATGGGGGTCACCGTTCTGCTGGACACTAACCTGACCCCTGAGTTGATTGCAGAAGGTCACGCGCGTGAGTTGGTCAATCGCATACAAAACCTTCGCAAGGACAGTCAGTTGAATATTTCTGATAGAATTCTTCTACAGGTTGCTGGGTCTGAGAAACTGGTTGCAGCTGCAAAAAGCCATCAGGATTATATCCTTAAGGAAACCTTGGGCACCTCGTTGAGCCTGGTTGAAGACAAGGGGGAGTGTGATCTTAAGTTTACTCAAAGCTATGATATCGAGGGGATGAGCTGTGTCATTGCCCTGGAAATCGCGTCACATTAAGCCTAAAGTGCGGGGACTCAGGTCCCGCAATTCGTTCTTGCTTCTTATTTTCCTACCCATTCTGCACTCTTGCTATGTGACCAAACTTGCCTTTCAGCACAACAATCAGTTTAACTCTCGTAGGCTGGTAAGCTCTATTCTATCTGATCCCAACACCGATATTAAGGTTCGAAAAAAGTTGCTCTTGTTTCAAGAGGTCATGGCTTACGCCGCTGGGCGAGGACTAAATACAAGAAGGGCATATCGCTATTACATTGAAACTGGGGAAGATGCTGTTAGCTATTTGGTCCAAGCTGCTTATGCAGACCGCTTGGAGTCCTACACTTGGTGGTATCCCATTGTGGGGACGGTTCCCTACAAAGGCTTTTTCGATAAGGCCGAACGAGATGGCTTAGGGGAGGAGTTAAAAGCTGATGGCTACGATGTTTACTTGAGTCGGGCAGGAGCCTACTCAAGCTTGGGGTGGTTCGAAGATCCTATTTATTCGGTCATGTTGCGGCGATCTACATCAGGCTTAGCAGCCTTGATTTTTCACGAGCTAACCCACCGCACTCTTTGGATTCCAGGCCATGTGAAGTTTAATGAAAACCTCGCTTCATTTATGGAAGACCGCTTAACTGTTCAGTATTTAGAAGAAAAAGGGAAGGAGCGTTCCCTTGATTCTTATGCAATAAAAAAAGCTGATAAAAAGCTTTACCGTGAGTGGTTAAAAAGGCTGCGCGACGCACTTAAGCAATTTTATAAAAATACAGACTTTTCTCTTGATAAAAAGCAGGCTACCCTGGGCAAAGCGAAGTTATTTGAACGCTATACCAAAGAACTGCGCCCCAAATTTCAGAGATACGACTATGTTGGTAATGAGCCTTGGAATAACGCAAGAGTCTTGGGAACATCATTGTATAGCCCTGACCTTGATAGGTTTTCAAGAGCTTACTCCTGCCATAAGCATCTCAATGCAGGAGCTTTTTTGAAGGTCCTTGGTGACACAATTAAAGGTTATGATGACCCTTTCATAGCGCTTGATAGTTTGTGTAAGTAATCTTCCTACCAGCAGTAACCGATTAGGAGGTGGGCTCATGGTTGTTGAAACCCCACTTACAACTCAATTTGTTAAAGATGCACTTGATTTCCGCGATTTTCGCTCTTTGAGAGCCGCTTTTAAAGATAATGAGGTGGCTGATATTGCTGAAATTTTTTCAGAGCTGGAAGTGAGCGAGAGCATCCGTTTGTTCCGCCTAGTACCAAGGGCTAGGCGCTCAGCACTGTTCTCGTTTCTTGCCTTCGAAAGACAGGAAGACCTGCTCGAGGAATTGCCCGATGTCATTGTGACTGCATTGCTTAATGAAATGGAGCCAGATGATCGGACAAAACTCCTTGAAGACCTTTCTGTTGAGATTCGAAATAAGATTCTTTTAAAGCTTGACCCCGAAGAACGAAAAGTTGCTTGGACCCTTCTGAGTTATCCCGAAAATTCAGTGGGGCGTCTGATGACTCCGGATTTCTTGGCACTTGACGTAGGTATGACGGTTTCTCAGGCTCTTGAGTCGATCAACTGGAGCACCACCCTTCCCATAGAATACCTTAATTATCTGTTTGTTACCCAACAGGACGGCACCCTGGTCGGGGAGGTGAGCTTAGCATCTTTAGTGGTGAGCGATCCACGCAGCTTGCCTATTACCCAGATCATGAAAAAAAGTTATGTTTCCCTGAATCCCAACCAAGATGCAGAGGAAGCTGTTGAAATTTTTAGGAAATATGATTCCAACTATATGCCCGTTGTGGATGATAACCGGCATATCATTGGCATCGTAACAGCTGATGATGTTTTTGATATTGCAGAGGAAGAGGCTACCGAAGACATCCAGCAATTTGGTGGTCATGGAGCCCTAGAGGATTCATACTTCCAAACTCCATTTAGGACGATGGTTTGGAAGCGAGTGGGATGGCTTGCATTGCTTTTCTTTGGAGGTTTTATTTCTGGAGAGGCGATCCGCAGTTACGATGAAATGCTGAGTAAATGGGGTTTTTTAGTTTTTTTCTTAACCACGATCAACTCGACAGGCGGGAATTCGGGAACTCAAACTGCTTCTTTGATCATTCGTGGCTTAGCGATTAACGAAATCTCTAGCCGTGATGCCTTTCGGGTGCTGTTAAGGGAGTTGCTGATTGGCTTGACACTTGGGTTGATCCTTTCCATGGTGGGTGCCGTGAGGGCATTTACTTGGGGGCTTGGCTATAAGGTCGCAATTATTATCGGCATTGTCGTGATTTTGGTGGTCTTAGTTGGGGTCATTGCAGGCTCGATGCTTCCATTTATATTTCGTGCAATCAAACTAGACCCTGCTGTGGTGTCTTCTCCATTTATATCGACCATCATGGACCTTACCAGTGTCATCTTGCTCTTTAACGTCACCAACATGGTCTTACGATATTTTGGATACCCTTAACGAATGGGTTAAGAAAGAGAAGTTTTATGTGGATAGATGATGAAATCATTCGTCGGTGTCATGAGCCCCATGTTTTGTCGGTGTGGGTTCCTTCGAGTACGATGGTCGTTTTGGGGAGTAGCAATAAGGCCGATGTTGAAGTAAAAGAACGGTCTTGTGAAGAGGATGGGATTCCAATTTTGAAGCGCTATGGAGGTGGTGGCACCGTTGTCTTACATCCAGGATGCGTTGTTCTAAGCTTAGGTTTGTGGGTTTCCCAGTACTACGGAAATGATCGGTTTTTCAGAAAGATCAATGATGCAGTCATCGGAACCTTAGCAGACACGTGGCCGGGGCTAGCTGAGCTACGCCAAGATGGGCTCAGTGACCTAGCGTATGGTGAGCGTAAGGTGGCGGGGACCTCACTGTTTCGCTCGCGAAATTATCTTTTATACCAAGCTTCATTGCTCGTGGATGCTCGTGTGGACCTAATGGAGCGCTACCTGGAGCACCCTAGCAGGGAGCCTGAGTATCGCGGCGGTAAGTCTCACCGCAATTTTGTGGCTGGCTTGGATCAGTTTGTTGAAGCGCTTTCGCCCCATGAGCTTGAAAAGAGGCTGCTTCAGAATTTGATGCCAAGAATTTACCAATCGTTGAACGATGATTTAGTTGCTGCAAATCCAAAGCAGTGCCAGCACCTTTACAAAAGAGCAGGTGTGTCACTGGATTGCTCGCCGCAAGAGTCAAACCATATGGTTAATGCGCGATCTTACTGAGTAATAAAGGCTTACCAGGTAGCAAGCGACTAAGCACAATATGGCAGTCATTCCAAATGCATAGGATATGTTGGCTAAGAGATACATGGGGCTGAAGGGTAAAGCTGGCACTTTAGCAGACCATAACACTCTGGGCAGGGCTAAGTACTCATCTGCATGCAGTAGCAACTCATATAGAAGGCTTAAGCTGTACTCACAAGCGAACACAAGCGCCCCTAATCCAATGATAACAAAGGCCGCTGAGAATCCGCCGCCATGAATGGGGGAGCTGTACTTAAAAAGCATGGCATGTTTGAGAGCACCAAGGCAACCCTTGCGATCGTTGACCATGATGACGATCGCCATCAGCGAAAAGAGGGCGAAAATTCTGAATGGTCCTAGGAAAGCGTGCTCCAGTGACATGAGTGAAGCGAACATAACAATCACAAGGCCATGAGGGAAGGCCTTCTTGAGTCCAAGTTTGATGGCATCTTCGGGTGTGAAGTCCTCTTCCTTAAAAACTGCAGAAGAAATATGAACGATTGCAGTGAAGCCTGCAATCCCTAGACCCAACACGATAAGGCTCAAAATCGAAGCAAAAATCAGAAATGCATAGGTTGGGCCCAGTATGCTGGTGTATTCTTGGTGCTTTACATCGATAATTTGCCCGACTGTGTAAGAGCTTTGGAATGCAAAAAATAGCATTGAGACCAAGTAAGGTATGAAAAAGCACATGATTCCAACTTTACTGATAGGCTTAATTTGCCCACTCAAAAGCTCTAAAGCTTTTGTCCAAATCTGAAAAGTGGTAGGAGTTTGCCTCTCTTGCATTTGCTCAGCCTCTCTGTAGCTCGTGATCAATCGTTGGCCCTATGGGTATATACCTAAAATAATGGCAGTTGAAAACGGTTCCACTACTCTATATTAAATCATTTTCTCGGGATGATTTTATGCATAGCAGCCTTCCAAAGGCTATTGATAGAATAAATGCATCGTGGCATTGGCAGTCGATGCTGTGGTATGTATGGATGCATTTGTTGAAGTTAGCAGAACTAAAGAGCAGTAAATCCTGCTGTCGTATATGGATTGGGATAGAAGCATGACTCAGTTTGACACAACCTATGATCACAAAAAATATGAAAAGAAATGGTGGAACCACTGGAAAGAAGGCGGATGGTTTCATGCTCAAGCTGATAGCAAGAAGCCCACATACACGATTCTGATACCCCCTCCCAATGTAACTGCCCGACTTCATATGGGGCATGGCTTAAATAATACCATCCAGGACATTTTGATTCGTTGGAAACGAATGCAAGGATTCAACTGCTGCTGGCTGCCCGGGACTGATCATGCAGGGATTGCAACGCAGATGATGGTAGAAAAATCCCTCGAGAGCGAAGGCACGTCTCGAACCGAACTAGGCAGAAAAAAATTCTTACAGAAATGTGTTGAGTGGAAAGATGAAAATGGCGGGATGATTATCGAGCAGCTGAAGCGGCTCGGAGCTTCCTGTGATTGGGATCGCGAAGCCTATACCATGAGCCCCCAGCTTTCAAAGGCGGTCCGGCAAATATTTGTAGATTTATACTCAAAGGGTTTGATCTATCGAGGCGAACGCCTTGTGAACTGGGACCCGGTGCTCAAAACTGCGATTTCAGATGATGAAGTGGTGAGCGAGGAGGTTAATGGCAACCTTTGGTATTACCGCTACCCCCTAGAAGGTGACGCAGAACAAGGTGTGGTCATTGCAACCACCAGGCCAGAGACCATGTTTGGCGACACGGCTGTGGCTGTTCACCCAGAAGATGAGCGGTATAAGCATCTGATCGGTAAGAACGTGATCGTCCCTTTTGTGAACAGGGCAATTCCTGTCATCGCCGATGATTACGTGAAGAGCGAATACGGTAGCGGTTGTGTAAAGATCACTCCAGCTCATGATCCTAACGACTTTGAAATGGGTAAGCGTCATGACCTTCCGTTCATCAATGTCATGAACCTTGATGGCAGTATGAATGAAATCTGCCCGGAGCCGTTTCAGAATCTCGATCGCTTCGAGGCTCGCAAGCTAGTCATCAAAAAGTTGAAAGAATCCAAACTCCTCGAAAAGACTGAGAGCAACCGTCATGCGGTGCCTTTTTCTGACAGGAGTAAGGTACCCATCGAGCCCAGGCTCTCAAAGCAGTGGTATGTGAAAATGGCTGAGTTAGCCAAACCTGCAATCGAAGCAGCAAAGTCTAAGGAGCTGAAATTCTATCCCCCAAGTTGGGAAAAGACTTACCTGCATTGGTTAGAAAACATTCAAGATTGGTGTATTTCTAGGCAGTTGTGGTGGGGGCACCAGATACCTATCTGGTATTGTGACGACTGTGGAGAGGTCAGCACCGGCTTGGAAGATCCAAGTGAGTGCTCCCATTGTCAAAGCTCAAACCTCAAGCAAGATGAGGATGTCCTCGACACCTGGTTTTCTAGCTGGTTATGGCCCCTTAGCCCGTTTGGCTGGCCTGAAGAGACTCAGGATTTGAAGACCTTCTTTCCTTCGGCTGTGCTCATCACTGCCCCAGAGATTATCTATTTGTGGGTGGCTAGGATGGTCATGGTTGGCTACTTCACTAAGGGTGCACTGCCCTTCAAAGATGTGTATTTCAATGCCACGATCTGTGACAAGCAGGGTAGAAAGTTTTCTAAAACCTTGGGTAATGGCATTGATCCATTGAAGGTGATAGACCAGTTTGGTGCTGACTCAGTGCGGTACACTTGTGTTTCCCTTGCCCCATTGGGTGGCCGGGTGAAGATGGCGGAGACGGATTTCGAAGCTGGAAACAAATTCATAAATAAAATCTGGAATGCTTACCGCTTTCTGATGGGCAAGCTTGATGGCAAGGCCACCGTTGCATCATTAAATCCAGATGTGCTCGACCTTCCAAGTAAATGGTTGCTCCACGAACTAAGCGAAACAGCCAAGGTGATGGACCAGTATTTTGATAAGTACCAAATCAGTGAAGCGGTGGAAGCACTCTTTCATTTGACCTGGAGAAGTTACTGTGACTGGGGGCTGGAAGCTGCAAAAGATGCCCTCGACGGGAAGCCCACTGAGCAAAGAGAGCAGACCCTGTCCGCATTGGTTTATGTGTTTGAAGGAATCATGAGGCTTGCTGCTCCTGTGATGCCATTTATTAGTGAAGAGATTTGGCAAAACCTTCCGGCGCACCCTGCATGGGAAAAGCCAGACAGCTTGATGATTGCAAAGTATCCAAAGGTGGATGACTTGCCTAAGTTTGTGGAAGAAGCGGGCCAATGGAAGCAGGTTCAAGACCTTATCAGCCATGTGCGCTCTGTGCGCACCCAAGCAAAGGTGCCTCCTAAAGATAAGCTGGCTGCCTTTGTTCGTTGCGACAAGCAGTTTTCTGATTTACTGGGTCGCTGCGAAAAGTGGATTTCACGCTTAGCTGGAATCAATGCCCTCGCAGCAGGTGAAGGCATTGCAAAACCCGAAAAATGCCTTGTTGCAACGGGTAAAGGTTGGACCTTGTATGTTCCAGTAGGACAATACCTAGATTTCGAAAAAGAAAAATCCCGGCTTGAAGCTGAGGTGAAACGAGTTGAACGTATTGTGAAAGGTTTAGAAGGAAAGCTGAACAATCCAAACTTTGTGAAAAAAGCTCCGAAAGAAGTGGTTGAGCAGTCAACGGCTCAGCTTGAAAATATGCAGGGGCAGTTGAGCTCTTTGCGAGAAAATCTAGAATCTATATCTGGGTAGTCGCGCTTACTCTGAGGCTGGATCAGCCTCATAATCATCATCATCCGATGCCGAGGGTTGTTCAAACTTGGCACAGGTTGCTTCCTGGTCACAGGCTTCTCCGGCACATCCATAGATCTGCTGAATCCTCTTGATATCACCACATGAAAGGTTGCGATTTGCAAGGCCTTCGCCAATGTAGATCGTTGGATTCATGATCGAAAGGCGATCATAGTTTTTAGATACATGAGTTAAGCCTAGCATATGTCCAAGCTCATGAAGGCAAAGGGTTGTCATATCCACCACCTCCCTTGGGTCATTAGCTGAAGGGAGAAGTGAAAAGCTGTCACCGATGATATAGTGTTGGGTATTAAATCTGATATCAGCTGTAAAAATTTGATCGACATTGCGTGATGATGTGTCCCAGATGGTGGTTGCTAGTACCATGTTGGACTTTCCAGTCTTGTCCCAGTCCGTATCCAGATAGTGTCCATTGGTGGTATCTGACAAAGAACTGTAAAGGTCATCAAATGAGTCACCTGTCTTATCGTCCGGGCCTAGATACTTGAATAATTTCTTACCAACAGCTGACTCCCACATTCCAATGCATTCATTAAGCCCATCCTTTTGGTCTGCTGTCAGAGCAAATCCGGTCTTAAAAGGAATAGGGAGGTTGTGCCAACCTTCAGTAGCGTGAACGCCGTAATACTGAGAGTCAGGGTTTTTGGCATAGTCGGGGACCTTGGTTTTATCGTGGTCTTCTTCTAAGGAAGCTTGGTACATCTGTGCCCCACAAGCAAAGTTGAGAAACATCACCACAGTGCTACAGATCATCATTGGAAATTTAAACAAGCTATTACTCAAGATATGGTCCTCCAACCCCACGAATCTGGTGTTTGCATTCACCTGACCTCTATTTGTCAACACTATCGACGGTGCATAGGCTTGCTTTAGGCGAGCGCCTATGTACTTAAAATCTTGGCCTAAACAAGAATATTTATTCTGCTAGGCTTGATTTACAAAGGGTGACTTATTAGATTCTTCAATAAATTCGCTAGGTTAAAAAATGACGTAAAGCACTGAAAAGATAGGCTATTAACTATGTAGAGATGCTTTCTTGTTGTTTTGAAGTTAGGTTTTATAGCGAATTATGGGCCTTCGATGGCAAGCAGCTCTATTTCAAAGACAAGGGTGCTGCCTGGTGGGATCAAGCCTGAGATTCCCTTTTCCCCATATGCAAGGTGAGGAGGGATGGATAGACGTCGCAGTGAGCCAACTTTCATTCCCTTTACCCCTTCTTCCCATCCTTTTATGACAGTCCCTTCCCCTAGGGTAAAGCTAAAGGGCTTTCCTCTTTTCTCGGTGCTATCAAATAGGACTCCACTTTCATAGAAGGCCTTGTAATTAACCCGTAAGGTTTGGTTCTGTTTGGCCTCCTCACCTTTGCCTAGCTTCAGGTCCTTAATTGCAAGGGTGCCCTCAGCTTTCTGAGGGGTGGTCGGTGTCTCCGCTGAGGGGCCTGCAGGCATCACTGCTGCTGCAGGCTGCTTGGCATCTGTTTGGTTTGACTTGTTTTCACAGGAAATGAGTGAAAAGCTCATGATAATAAAAAAAACTGTATGATTCATGCTGCCTTTAGACGTGAAAGGTGATCACTTCTCATCGTCTAATGGTGCCATTAAAGGCTTGATATTTCCAGCTTTGATTGGCTGTAGCTTGACCGCAAATGGGTCTAGTAGGAACTTGTAATACTTTTTATCGCTTCGCTTTAGTAAAAAGTTTTTTTGACTATTTTCGAGAAACTCTATCTTTACAAAAACATCACGAATTTTGGAGAGGTCCGTGTTGATTGGGGGTTGGCGTATCTTTGCTTCCTTTATGCTCACCTTATCTGGAGAAAAGATCAAATAACTTTGTCCAGGGATTTGCTGGGCTTTTTGGCCCAAGCTGGGGCTGCACCAAAGCATAAAAAGAAGCATTAAAGAGAGTTTCATAAACCCCGGACCATATAAGAGTTTGATGACGTTATCGGCCAAGCGTCAGAAGATTAAATAAAGGGATGGTTAACGTTTCAAAGTGTTACCACTTCACAGACTTTGGACGGAGAAAAATTATCAAAGCCTAGGCCAAAACCGGCATTGTCTGTACCAGATATTTCAATCTTTTTGATCATGTCTCCTTCGGCCAGGCCATCGATTTTCCATATCAGCGGCTTAGGTAACTCCAAATAAATAGTCGCTGTAGCGAAATATAAAATACCTTTATTTAAAGGCTTTTGACTTCATATAGCTCTTTACTTACTTTA
>JABSRF010000530.1 GCA_013215275.1 Oligoflexales bacterium
TAGTCGAAAAAGACCGTCAACACTGGAAGTCTTAGATAGTGCGTAACCTGCTGTAATATTGAAACTAAAATATCGGTTACTTATGACAGCTTATCTATTCTGTCATTAACTCACCTTTAAGCAAACCTTGTTCTGAATTTGATTCCTCCATGAGAGCAATGTGCTATGGCATTCGTTTTGGACTAGGAGTAGACCGGAAGAGCCTAGACCAAGTAAACCGATACTATGAAAATTTAAACTCTTTTGAGATAAGCCAAGAGCTGAGCCTTCCGCTTAGCGCTGAACAACATAAAATTAAGTCACAATCAGCAACCTGTAGCTATTGCGAACAGGATAATTGTAATGGATGTGTTTGCTACTACCCCGATTACAAGAGAATACAACAAGAAAGAGTTTTAGCTGCCCGATCCCTCCTTGCAGAAGTCATAACTGAGTCCCAGGAAGACCTTTGGAAACAGTATAAGTCCCTTGCCAAGGACCCTTGCGATGAAAACTACGCTAACTTTACCAAAGCATATTGGCAACACATGACCATAGCTTATTGGAGCTCGTTTTCTAACCATACACAAAATATGTTTTTGAGGTATCAAAAAAAGAATTCAAGCCAAAGGTTTCCAACAAACTATCACGATGCTTTGAATAGGCGTTCAGGAAGAAACATTTTGGAGCTTAGGCATATCAACAGCCTAAAAGCTGATATAGAGAAAAGAGACCGGAGCTTAATCGACAAGGTCATGGAAATATGCTTTGAGGAAAGCCAAGACCTGGAAGACGCACTGCATACAGCTATGGTGTCCAGGATGGGCTTATAGTCCAGGAGCTAGTAATTTAGAAGAAACCCGATCACTGACTCTAAGCTAAGACAGCTATCTTGATATTTCTGCTTGGCCGCAAAAAACCAAGATTAATGATTCCATGACTATTTGGGACCACAACCTGATCAGGTGCAATAGCCAAGGCTGCACCACCAAGGGATAAGTCAATCAAATGTGCTTTTATCGTTTGCTCAGGTAGTTTTTTTGTACGTTCAATAGAGATCATGGTAATGACTTCATACTCAAAAGTGATGCGCACGTCCTCACGACCGTCACTTTTTTTAGAGGTTTGAGAGGCTTTTATTTTTGAAGCTTTGTTTCGCAACGAATCATTAATAAATTTCCAGATTGCCTCTTCATCATCTCGTTTCAAGATAAATTTCACCCGAATTGTCTTGGTGTTGTTCATATAACCGGGCCTTAAAGAAGCCGTTGCTTATTTTGCCTGCAGCAATTTTTCAACGGCTATGGTGATTTGACTGACATTATCTTCTTTTTGTAGGGTGGCATTGGCCCCTGCAGCCTTAGCTTTTGCAAACTCGTTGGCGAATAATTTCGAGTAAGCCAAGATTGGAACTCTCGACTCCTTTCTGACATCCTGAATAAACTTCACACCATTTATATTAGCAGCTCTAATTTCTGTTATGATGAGAACTGGATTTAAAGCGCTAAACTTTTCAAGTGCGTCGCTGTCGGTGTGGGCCAAGATGACCTCGTATTTGTAGTCTAGCAAGCACTTTACCAATTGTGTAAATTGATCTCGTCTATCGACCAATAGTATCGCGGGTGCCGCAGTTTCGGGAACCTCAGGCTCAGATGCTTCGAGCAACATATCGCTGATTCTGCTGCTAAGACCTTTGTAATCGCTGACATAACTCTTGTCATACCTAATCTCATAAATCCAGCTATCAAGAAGGTCCTTGAAATCTAACAAAATGTCGACAGCTTGAAGATCACATGGAATTTTTTGATCGCGAAGTGCTAAAACAAACTCTTCAACCTGGTGAACTAGCTTCGAGATTTCTTTGAGGCCAGCATTAAGCCCAAACCCCTTTAGGCTATGGGCAAGGCGGAATAGTTCGGCAAAAATACCTGGATCTTGATTGCGCTCTAGCTCTAAACTGAATGACTCCCAAGCCTTCAACAAATCGAATGATTCACTAATAAAAAGCTCTAGAATCTCATTCTCTGCATGTTTCATAGGAACTACTTTTTAGCGAAAGATGTTGGTACTTCCTTATTATATGATGGACATCCAATGTTTGCAAGGTTTTGGAATCCACGCATTAACTCTCATTAATTCTTTTATTTTGGATTCTTATAACTCTTACAGCTTCTTTCACAACGTGCTTCTGATAGCCCCAATCAGGGCCACAAACATAGAGATTTGCTCCTAAGGCGCTCGTGGTGATTTATAGAAGTACCATGAAGCATCATGCAGGTTAATATAATCACAAAGGTCTAACCACCCTATGTCATACAGAATTCGCAACTTAGCTACGCCTTATTGAACACATTGAACAATCATAGGTTATAGTGGACCCCGTTTTTAGGACCATTTGATAAGTAAAACTCCTAAATGTAACATGCTGAATTTACATAAGGA
>JABSRF010000531.1 GCA_013215275.1 Oligoflexales bacterium
AGTGCGCAATCACAGGCCAGAACTGTACTAAAATTAACCATCAATGGGTAGGACATTTATTTGGAGTTACCTTACAGTAGGATTAAACTTCCGCACGCAGAATGGATTTGTTAGATTATTTTTCGGCCGAAAATAGCCTGGACGATGGCCCACCAACAAAGAAGGGGATATGCCTTGATCTCAGTCGGTATCACACCTTTTGCTAACGACATATTTGCATTTACAGGACTTTACCAAAAAGAGGTAGCATCTAAGCTTTCCTATGATTTCAGCTTTTTAGATATCGAACAGCTTAATCAGCGTAGCCTTGTCGGCATGGGGGATGTGAACAAAGTATCATTTAGCACCTTAGGAAGGGTTTTGAATGAATACGCCTTGCTTCCCGTTGGCTCTTGCCTTGGGGAGGACAATGGCCCAAAAATTGTTAGCCTTAAAAAGCATAACTTACAAGACTTGGGTAAGCTACGCCTTGGTATCCCCGGCATTCAGACCACAGCTTATTTACTCTATAGAAGCTTGTGCCCTCAGGCGGGGAAGGAGTTGGTATTCCCTTATCATGAGCTTTTATCCAAACTTAAAACTGGTGAATGCGATGCTGTTTTATTAATTCACGAGTCAAGGTTTCAGATTGAGGATCAAGGCTGCAGTGAGCTTGCAGACCTCTTTGAGCTATGGTTCGATCAAACAAAAGCTCCCCTTCCTTTAGGAGGCCTCATTGCCAAAAGGTCTTTATGCAATGAGTTAATATCTATGCTTATCGACGATATTTCTGCGTCGTTGGCTTACAGCCGATCTCACCAAGATAAAGCTATGGATAGCATTTTGGCCTTTAGTGCTCAAAAAGACCGTAGCATGGCTCAAAAAAACCTCGACCTCTATGTAACCAAAGATACTTATCAGCTCGGGCAAGGTGGTATTAATGGCATCGCATCCCTATTAAATATGGGCTACAAGGCTGGCCTTTTACCTAAGCCCGAACAGCAATGGTTATTCCATACCTAGCTCTTACTAATCTGGTCATCACACCTTCATAGTAGGTCCATACTCATCGCAACTGCGTGGCAGGGTTAGGCGATCTTGTAGTCCAAATATTTTACCTTCAAGATTGTCTAACCACGGATGCTAAAGCACCCGCGTGACAATGACAAAAGAGACTCCCTTCATAATAGGTCCTTCGTCTCACACCTGCGTATTACGACCCTCGTCATCGCCCCTGCGTAGCAGGGTTAGGCGATCTCTTACGCAAGCACTTTACCTTCAAGATTGTCTAAGCACCGATGCTACCCACCCCCGTGCCCATGACAAATGAGACTCTCTCCGAATGACTTACAGAGACAAAAACCTATAATTTTTAGATCAGAATTTAGTAGTAATAAGAAATCATGACACCTAAAAATCAGTTGTGCCCGCTTAAGTGATGCAATAAACAAAAGCAAGTTGAGTAAAGCAAAACAATCTTCTTATTTTTCGGAGTTTGATATGAAAATAAGTCACATCATCACATCTCTTGTTTTATTACATTCTGCTTCAGCCTGGGCCCAAGCTCCAAAGGCCAAGTACCATTTGTATGATCTCCAGGGAAAAATTCGCGGCATGCATATTCTGGGCAACGAGCTAAACGGTAAACCAAGCGGTGGGAGCCTTGCCCTAAACAAAGGTGAAAAAGAAGGGGAAGAGTGCTTTTCTTCATTTATTAAAGGAGAGTATCCGCGATCAGGTTATAGGGCTAGCAACATCAATGCCTGTGGAAAAATTGGTTCAGAGGTATACTTCGGTAAGCAAGAAAAGGTCTATTTATTCAGCGATGAGCCCTTCTTTGTAGACCAGGATATGGTTGAGGTTAAATGGAACGCTGAACAAGCCCAAAGCATTGACCAAATTAGGATTACGACTAAGCGGGTTTACAACAAAAAACAGTATTTCCAAGCTTTAGGTATGGGCATTGCAGACTTTATCAGCTTTGGAGCCACCAGGTTCCTTTGGGGTAACATGCGCGACACGTTTACCCAGGATCTTGTGCATGGATTCGAAAGCTACGCTAGTGATGTAAGCTCTAATCGTGTGGAGCTTCAGACTGAGACAGAGGAAGACTCGCAGGCATAGCTTGCCTTCAATAAATCAAAAAAATTATGGATTTTGATCCATGCAGAGCCCTTCGTTTCAAAATCCATTCCATAAAGCTTACCAGCTCGCAGTAATCAGATCATGTCTATTTATATCTAGGCATTTAGCTACAAAATGATTCAATATTTCTAAGCTCTTAAATAGAGCACCTTCATTTATAAAAGTAAAAAATAAGTCTGCCGATATTTTCCTCATGGGTTTCGAAAATTGATTTACAAGTAAATAGTGTCTGATCGGAAACGCACCGCCGCCATGGTGCGTAGGGCTTAGAGCACTAAAACCTTCACCGAATTTCC
>JABSRF010000532.1 GCA_013215275.1 Oligoflexales bacterium
GCTCAAAAGGCTATCAAAACCCATTTGCCAAAAAACCTCAATTTTACCATTTAAAAGATCGCTTGATTAGGGTCTAAAGTGAAGGGGTGCTTGGGTTAACACGAATTTTCAAGGTCTGACTAACTTGTCCCTTGAGGGCGTGCCTAGGAACAGGTTAGTGAAAAGGGTAGATGATTGAGATAGAGCTGTTTACAGAAGAATGGGCAAGCCTCTGGCTTGGCTTATCCTATAGTGCATACAATGAAGCATTTTGCTCGTTGTTCTTTGGGAACAAGTCCCAATCATGCCACTTGTCATCTCCTTCGTTGACATAGGAACCATCTATGTGGAATTTTTCCTGTCCTTCGAAAACGATATTGAAAACGACCTCTCCAGAATGCTTCAGTTTTCCTTTTCTATTGTGCTCTTCCCAGGTCCCTGAAATACTTGCCTCAGTGAGGTTTAAAGTCCCTTCCAGGCTTCCTGTAAGGCTTTTTATAGCGTAGGTTCCACTTACTGTGAGGTCAGGATTGACGACTAATTCTAACTCTCCCCATTGTGGGCTAGTATAGGTTCCAGTTAGCATTTGCTCAAAATTATGGTCCGTATGAACCTTGGATTTAGCTTTTGCTTTTTTCTTTTTCTTTTTCTTCTTTTCTATTTTTTGAGCTATTTTTTCACCATCATCATCAATTTCTTCATCCAAATTGCTAGCTTCCACAGAAATCTGCTTAATGGGTTCGTTGAAGATGATCTTAATGTCCCAATATGAGTCAGATGGCAATGATTGAACTTCGTAGGATTCTGACGCAATCATTTCCTCTTGTTCATTGTAGACACTCCAGTTGACGTCAAGCTCAGACTCGCCTTCTTCCATTCTGCAAAAGGTTTCATTATTTGCTGAAACGATGCAGGTAAGTGGCGCGCCAGTGATTGGCATTGGAGGTGCAACCGTTTCAGCCAAAATATTTTGATCGCTTACAGGGTTTAGGCTTCTTTCCTCTATTTCCTCTAAAGTGATTGGATTGCCATCCCCATAGTCGTGCACCGTGAAGCTTATATTGGCTTCTTCTCCAAAGTTTGGAGGCTCGTTATTTGAAAAAGATGCTGGATTGGAACAACAGGTCATCGTCGTGGTCATTGAAAAGTATAATAATAGTTTCATGCTCTTATCCCATAGCTTCCGTCCGACAGGCGTATCGGAGATCCAGGATGAAAAAATAGAAAATCAGCTAGTGATTCGTAATCTTGTCGTTTTTGCAGCTTATTTAAAGATTACCTAAAAAGTCCTGTCATGATAGGGATTTTGCTAGAATAACTGGGTAAAGATATATGTAAAAAAGCTAGAGAGTTTGAATGTATGCTATGACGTCAGCAATTTGCTGCCTTGACAGTAAGTTTTCCCAACCAGGCATTCCTGATCTGGTACCCACTGAAATCAATATGAAAAAATGACGAGACTGGTGCCAAGGAGGGTACTTTGTGAGGTCTGCTGGTCTAGCTTCAAGGTGTTGAGCATGCTCACCATTTCCAACGCCAGTAGCTCCATGGCAAGGGGCGCAGTTTTGAGCATATATGCCTTTGCCGTTTTTTGCTGACCCAATCACTGCGGCTTGTTCATCTTGGTCGTTTAGGAAACTATAGCCGTGCATCATCCTTTGGGAAGTCCAGTCTGGCTGTCTAAACCTAGAAGGCTGTAATTGATGGTGATCGTGGGCATAACAAGAAAATAGCAGTTGTGCGGCTATTAAAAAAAAAGGGAACCTCATAAACTCTCCTGTGGATTGAAAATAGAGTTCCCTATATTTTTATCACATGAATTGATCTGATGGTGAGTAGGGAGCCAACAAGGCTTACCTCTCTTCAGTGCTGTCGACTTGCTCGACGATTTCCGAGTCTTTAGAGATTGGGTCGGGCTCTATGTCACTTTGGGTTTCTCGTTCGAGCTCTGCTTGCTCACGCTTTTCTTCAAGCTGTTGCCGTCTTTCTTCTATGTCAGCTTGTCTTTGTTCCACGGCTTCAGCCTGTCGCGCTTCTTCAGCTTCACGTCTTTCTTCGGCCTCGGCCCGTCGCGCCTCTTCAGCTTCGCGCCTCTCCTCAGGATCAACCCGCTCTTCTGTTTCTGATATAGAGTCATCATCATGGACCCCGACTTCGTCGGTATCATTCCTATGAGCTGATGCAAACATAAGAGATTGAAAACTAATCACTTGGCTAAGTATGGCTACAGTAAGAGGTGAGATACGCATCGCTGCTTCCTTTTGACAAGTTGATTTGCGTAAAGAATGGCTACATAATTAAAGGTTTTCTATTACTACCAAAACTGCTGAAATAGGGAAGGAGTAATTAGTCGCTGTAGCGAAATATAAAATACCTTTATTTAAAGGCTTTTGACTTCATATAGCTCTTTACTTACT
>JABSRF010000533.1 GCA_013215275.1 Oligoflexales bacterium
AAAGTAAGTAAAGAGCTATATGAAGTCAAAAGCCTTTAAATAAAGGTATTTTATATTTCGCTACAGCGACTAATTAGTTCTGTAGATTGCAGCCTTTCCTCTTTTTGCGGATTTTTTTGTTACATCTCCTATCATGGGATTGAACAGTTTCCTATCTCCAGAGTTGAACTCTTTAGCAATTTCAATGCATCGTTGCTTTACGGTTTCTTCACTGACAAAGGGGGTTTGCAGCATCACCTTTTGAGTACCAAAGTTCCATAAGCCTCTCCCTGGAATTTCAGGTAGGTCCAAAGCATCCTTTGTTCCCATTACGGCTAAGCTACCTTGTAAAGAATTTGCCCTGAATGCCATTCGTCCAGAAATATTTTCAGATACAGAAGTGGGAATAACCGTTTTGTCTAGCTTCTGCGTAGCCAAAAGCAAGTGTATCCCGGCAGCTCTTGAAACCTTTGCAATTGAATCAGCTAACTGCCTGGCTTCAATACTTGCTTGGTAGTCCTCGTCATATTTGTTTCTGCTCATGTAAAGAACCGAGGCTTCATCAACTGCAACAATAATACGGTCCATGTGATCACGTTCAGGAACAATGTGCTTCAAACCATTCTTTTCCAGGTATTCAAATCTATTTGACATTTCCTTTTTGATTTCCCGAAGCAATGCTACCGCTCGATCTATTTGTTTAACGACTTTAACATTCGGAGAGGCTTTAAAGTCGATCATTTCAAGACCACCTTTAAGATCTATGCAGTACATCTGTAGATGCTTGGATGATTCGAGCAGAACTAGTAATGCTTGACGAAAAAACATAGATTTTCCTGAGCCTGTGGTTCCAGCTATCAATAAGTGGGGAAGCTCTGATACTTTTTGATATTTAACCTGATCAATAGTTGACCCAAGAAAAAATGAGTCTTCTGGAAGGTCTTTCTGTAAGCGTATTTTTTCATAAGAAACATGGCTTGGAAATTTAGCAGTGGAGAAGGTAATAATGATTCGGCCTTGGTTGTTGCCATATTCTATAGATTCTATGGTGCGTTTAAACGTGGCTTCCAGCCTGTCCTTTTTGGCTTGAAAATCCTTGAGAGAGATTGAATTTGCTGCCAAGTGCAAAGATGAACGATATTTATCAACCTTCATTTTCTTGAGTAGCTTAGGTGTCTCACCTGCACCGTTGGTTAAGCCAGTTTTAAGAAAAATCATATGGTATCGGCCTCTTTCACTGCGAACCCAGGCACCAATAAAGACGACAAGGCAGAGAAAAGGTGGGATGAATAAGACGGTTGCGTGTTGATAAACACTGTATTTATACACCCATTTAAGCCTCTCATAGCTCAGAATTTCGGGAGCTAGATCATGAAGCCACTGGATGTGTAGCCCCGGCTGGGCAACGAGGATGCAAGCCCAGAATAGGCCAGCGAGAATGGGTATGGATAAGAACACTCTAACTGAAAAAAACGACCTCAGAAGAGCCAATAAGCCGGTACTAGAACATAGGATGAAAGACTGGAGTAATTCGCCTATTGCTCTGTCTAGCTCACTTTGCTGCGGTTTTGATGATTTCTGATCAACCTTGTTCCTGTTTGAATTGTCTAGGCTAAATGGATCAACCATACAATCTCCCTTTCAAAAATAATTGGGTGTTGAGGAATCGAAGCATTAAACTATTGAAACATTGATATAGTCCTCCCTGTGGCTGGTTAAAATTAGAAAGAAGCTCTCATATACGGAGTTTTTTGGTCATTAGGGTGTCCACCTCATGAAAGAAAGGGGGCCTTTTTCTTGCTGAGCAAGGGTCCAAAAAAACAATTCTCCTACCTATGGGAATCTGTCCATTTTTCATGTGGTACACCTCGCCGATTTGCGGCCAATTTCAAGATGAGAAAAATAATCCTCCTATATACGGAGTTTGGCTCTTTTTTGGGGGTCCACTTGGATTTAGTGAGAAATTTGATTCCTGAAAACGATTACAAAACAGTATGTTACCTCCTGTGATATTCTGGGGCGGTGTCTGGAATTCTGCAGAGGCTTTTTTCCACGCCTAAGACTAAAAGCCACAGCTTCAGAAATTAAAGCTCCTACCTATGGGATTCTGTCCAGGAACATGTCGTACACCTGTCGTAATCTTGTCGTAACCCTGTCGTAATCCTGAACCTGGAACAGGCAGGAGTTAGGAAACAATCTCCCTATATATGGTTAGGTGGCTTTTTTTTGGGTGTACAGGCATTGCAACAAATCTATATCCGAAACTTGCAATTTGAGGGGAATGTAAATAGTATGGAGATAACTTGTATGAAATAAGCGAGCCCTGAAGTTGCTGGTAAGGTAACTCCAAATAAATGTCCTACCCATTGATGGTTAATTTTAGTACAGTTCTGGCCTGTGATTGCGCACT
>JABSRF010000534.1 GCA_013215275.1 Oligoflexales bacterium
AGTGCGCAATCACAGGCCAGAACTGTACTAAAATTAACCATCAATGGGTAGGACATTTATTTGGAGTTACCTAACAAGCTAGAAATAAAGCCAACAATGAGCAATGCCTTGCATTCGTGGGTAAGATTCATTAGAAAGGGAAGCTGGTTCTAATCACAGCAACCAATAATTGCATCCAGGATAACAAGAAAAGTATGGAATCTTACCAAGTTATTGTCATTGGTGGTGGGCACGCAGGCTGTGAGGCAGCCTTAGCTTCTGCCCGCATGGGAGTCAAAACCCTTCTTATCACTCAGTCCGTTGACCGGATAGCAGCCATGAGCTGCAACCCAGCAATTGGCGGGACAGCCAAAGGCCACTTAGTTAAAGAAATTGATGCCTTAGGTGGTGAGATGGCCAAGGCCATTGATCAGACTGGAATCCAGTATCGTATCCTCAACCGCAAAAAGGGCCCAGCAATCTGGTCTTCCCGAGCCCAAGCAGATATGGGCCTTTACAGCAGGTACATGAAGCATACCTTAGAGCAGACTGAAAACCTGGCAATAAAACAAGATACCGTCGAAGGTCTCATCTTAGATGAAACCAGGAGCGATGATCCTAGGGTCATCGGGGTTGAGACTAAGATATTCGGTCAATTTAAAGCTGATAAAGTGGTCATCACTGCAGGTACTTTCCTTGATGGGCTCATTCATATAGGCAGAAATAAAATTAGCGCTGGTAGAGCGGGTGATGCCCCGTCTATTGGGCTCTCTCAGTTTATACGAAATTTCGGTTTTAGAGTTGGTCGTCTGAAGACAGGCACCACCCCAAGGCTCGATGCTAAAACGATCAATTGGGACATCCTAGAACGACAAGACTCCGATGAGGATATTATTCCATTTAGCTTCTCGACGCCTAAAATTAAGCAGAAGCTAATCCCATGCTATATCACCAAGACTAATGCTGACACTCACAAAGTGATAGCTGATCATATGAGCGAGTCACCTCTGTATAGTGGTGAGATTACGGGGATCGGACCAAGGTATTGTCCATCCATCGAAGATAAGATTGTAAAGTTTCCTGACCGCTTATCACACCAGATCTTTTTAGAGCCACAAGGTTATGATACCTGTGAAGTATACCCCAACGGAATTTCAACGTCCCTGCCCCTAGCCGTCCAAGAAAAGTTCATCCGGACCATCGAGGGCTTGGAAAAAGCAGAAATCATTCGTCCAGGCTACGCTATTGAGTATGATTTTGTGGATCCCACGGAGCTAAAAAGCAGCTTGGAAACCAAAAAAGTTTCTAACCTGTACCTTGCTGGTCAAGTAAATGGCACCACAGGTTACGAAGAAGCGGCAGCTCAAGGTTTAGTTGCTGGAATTAATGCAGCTTTAAGCTGTAAAGGAAGCGAACCTTTAGTATTGAGTCGTTCGCGAGCATACATCGGCGTTCTCATCGATGACCTTATCACCAAAGGCACCAACGAGCCTTACCGTATGTTCACCTCCCGGGCAGAGCATCGCTTGTTTTTAAGGGAAGATAACGCTGATACTCGTCTCACAGACATTGGTCGTAGTTTAGGCCTTGTAAGTGATACTGAATATGAAGCATACCTTCAAAGGCTTAATCAAGTGAAGGAAGGCTTAGCCTACCTTCGCAATACCCGTTATGGTGAGGTTGAGCTAAGCCAAGAGCTTTATGAAGGTAACGACAACAAAGGAACCCCTTTAATCAACCTTATTAGAAGACCAAACGCCACCATGGAAGGAGCGAACTTGCTTCCTTACTTGAGTGCATCAATCAAACGTCGCATCGAGATCGAGGTGAAGTATGAGGGGTATATTGCAAGAGAGCTTAGAGCTGTAAAAGATACCGAAACTCTAGACAAAATCAAAATTCCTGAGTCCATTGACTATAATAATATCAATGGTCTAAACAATGAGGCCGTCCAGAAACTTCTTCACTTTAAGCCTCAGACCCTGGGGCAAGCCTCGCGAATTAGTGGGATTACGCCTGCTGCTACCCATATCTTACGCATCTGGATACGGGATGGAGCCAATTAATTGGGCGTGACCTGCTTGGAAATCCAGCTTAAAAAGTCTTGATTCCCATTTTGAATGGGGAGCTGGATAATACAAGGCACGTCGTATGAGTGAAGTGTTTTTATCCTATCCTCCAGTTCATCATACTTAGTAGAACAAGTTTTTAGAAAAACTCCTAACTCATTCTCTTCGCAAACCTGTCCCTCCCACTCATAAACTGAGCTAATTGGGCTTAGTATATTGGCACATGCGATTAGTTTCTCCTTTAGAAGAGTGCTGGCGATGTGAAGTGGACCCCACTGTCCAGACCAAAAATAGCTTTGTATAAGTAAAACTAAAACTTGTTATTGAATGCTAT
>JABSRF010000535.1 GCA_013215275.1 Oligoflexales bacterium
CATCCGTTTCTACCAAAATATAGCGTTCTGATCACACATGAATAGTGGGTAGAATATTTATTTGGAGTTACCTAAATGAGTTTAAATCAAAACCGCCTGAGCAAAAATCATTTCCTCCTACCGAGATTGCAATGAGGTCTGTATCTGGGGGTATGGCTTTAAACTGATCCTCCACATCGGGAACTTTGCTTCCTGAAATAGCCAGGTTTGTGATCATTTCTGAATTGAGGTTCAATCTGCAAGCTAAAGATTCGCAGCCTTCAGGTTGGGTGGAAAAAAAACTATGAAAGCTCATGCTTTGCTTGTACAAGTCGTCGACTTCCTGAAGGATTTCCAATAGCGAGTTTGCAAGGTTAATTCGGGAGAATAATGGGTGGCCTATGCTTATCATACTTCCACTTGTCGTGTCTCTTACCACTCCTGTTGCGATGCTATCACCTAGAATTGCCATCTTAGCAATGCTGAAGTTTGATTCTTTACTTTCTGGAATCTGTTTGCTTGATATAGGACCATCTATTTCGGATTCGGAGGGAAGAGAATCTCCAGCTTTTGGTTTCTCTAAGCCATCATTAATTTTTTCGCTGGTTCTTGGTGATGGAACTGGTTTTGGCTCGAGGGGGCTTGATCTTTGTTCGATATCCTCATTTTCCGTATGGCCTTGGTGCCTTACAGTGTCATTTTCTAGAGCGTCGCTTTCCTCTATTGGTTCAGTGACTTGCTCTTCCTCTACCGTCCCATCACTTTGATTCTTAGCTTTTTCGGGGCGGCTTTCATGTTTTTCAGGTGTGGCATTCTGACAAGCATAAAAGCCAAAAAAAACTAATGATAATATGTTTTTTCCGCTCATAGACCTCCTTATGAGAGGTTACCCACTCCAAACTTATCGGATTGAGGCGAGGAGAAAATAAAATCATTTTTCAGGAGAATTGCAAATATAGTGGTAATTTTCAAGCCTCAGCACTGCCTTTGTGGGCAGCGCGTTTCAGCTTATCTCTAATTGCCTGAAAACAGGAGCCCTCAGGTATAATTACAACAATTTTGGTAAGTGCTTTTTGATCGAATTCGTACAAGGATCGATAAAGCTTGTGAGCCGCTATTTTAGCATCCTTACCTAAGTTAACAGCGTGGGGAAGGTTAAGGGGCTTTTCTTGAAATACTAAGAAACCAGTTTTTTCTGGGCTACAGCCAAGCTGAGCACCATCTAGGTTTTCTGCTAGATACAGGGGAGTCTTTGGTGAGTAGTGCTTTTTATCCTGTCCTGGTGATGCTTTGTGAGTCGATACCTGTTGGCTTAGTTTGATCCCGCAAGCTTTTAGTTCTTCAGCGGTTATGGGGCCCATTCTATGTATAGTGAGTGTGTCTTCGTGAATGGAGACGACTGTTGATTCTATCCCCTCTTGGCAGTTTCCAGAGTCAACAATCGGGAACTCTCTATTTTTAAACTGTGCATCAACCATTTGGGCTGACGTGGGGCTCAGCTGTTGATACATATTCGCACTCGGTGCGACCACTGGCATCTCTAGTAAGTCGAGAAGCCTTGCCATCGCACAGTTATGAGGCCGCCTAATTGCCACCAGAGGGCTTCCAGCAGTGATTAGATCTGAAATTTTTGGACCTCTGGGCATTAGAAAGGTTAATGGGCCTTCAGGAAAACGTTCGATCACTTTTTTGTAGACATCAGCCCATTTTGGATCGTTGTTTTTGCTGATTAAGCCTTTTTCGATGAGGGTTTCAAGGTCAGACCAAGCAGCCTTACAATGGACAATTAAGGGATTATGAAGGGGTCTTTTTTTAAGATGGAAAATTTTCTTAATAGCATCAGAGTTTCCGAAATCAGCAGCTAGTCCATAGACAGTCTCCGTTCCAATCGCACAGACTCCTCCTTTGCGGATAAAATCTGCTGAGGCCTTGAGGCTTAGTTCTGATAGCTTCCAAATTTCATTCATAAGCTTAACTAACTAGAATAGTTAGATTCCATAAATAATAGGTCAATAAAATTCCAAGCTATCGTGTATCATTGTCATAGGCTGTAATCAAGCTGTAAGTACGCTCCAGGATGATGTATCTTAAGCCACCCTGAGCAGGCCTCCTGTTTGATCGGGAATTTGGCTTTTTACCGGATGGACTAGCATAATATGCTACCCTAGGAGTTTTGGCGTGTAGATCTAAAGGGGGTTCAGTAGAGGTTAAAACTCTTGTTCAACAAAAAGAATGGGTTTAGTGCAAACTCGAAAGGTGGGTATGGAAGAGGTTAAAGAAAAAAGTGAACTATTAAAGCTGATTGTTGGGTCACTTGAGGAAGAGTATAGTGGACCCCGTTTTTAGGACCATTTGATAAGTAAAACTCCTAAATGTAACATGCTGAATTTACATAAGGATA
>JABSRF010000536.1 GCA_013215275.1 Oligoflexales bacterium
AAAAATATGGTGAATTTGCTCATGTATCCAGTGAAAATCTTCAAAATTATGCCATTATAAAGGTCACTTGATTAGGGACTAATGATATTGCTGATGACGAATCAGCTAATTAAATTGATACGTGTTGGTTGAGAATAATGCTTGATGTGGTTGGGCACGAACTATCCATTTCCCACCATGAAATTCATAAAATCATCGTTGGGTTCTTTTGCAAGCAGGTCTTCGCGAATACTTTTATAGAAGGTTAAAAATAATTCCTTTGTTCGGTCTATTTTTCTTATGACATTGGTTTTTAGATTCCGTGTCGAAGCTTCCTGTTGGTGATCAACAGCTAGGTTTCTATTAAGGGTTTCGACAGCAGTATCATAGCTCGTACCCTTTAATAATAGTACATTGAGCTTTTGGTTGAAGCGATACTCACTTTTGCTTTTGTTGTATTGTTCGATTCCCATAGTACTTAATTTGAAAATGACTATAAAGCCTGCAATAACAGCTAACAGTTTACTCATGATCGTTCCCTTTTGGATCAGGCTGTTTAGAATATCTGGTGCTTGGTACTTGGGAGCTCCCCAAATTCAGGGGAGCGATGGCTTTTATTGGCTTTTGCCTAATGCGAACTCATTTTCGAAGAGTTCGATTTAACCGTTGCCAACAAAGTAATTGACATAACTCTCCTCCGAATGATTTCTTAGTGCTTTCATGATACCCTCCTCGTGATGCTGTTTATACAGTTTGATGCCATAAACTGTATGTCTAACAAGTAAGCTATAAAACCTATCGACAAAAACTAATATAAGGTAATATGTAAACTGCTTGAAATGGGCTTTTCTAGTGGTCACAGGACACATAAGCAAGTTGTCATTGCTCCTAACATGACGAATATAATGTAAAAAAATGGGTCGGTGCTGGCAATTTTTGGAACGAAGCTTATCGCTTACAGCTATGTGTAGAATTTTGAAATATCAATGGCTTATGTTGTAATGGTATATAAGAGGGCAATTCAGGGTATCTAACAGAAGCTATATTGCTAATTTTAATGACAATTTTATAGGGCCAAGTCTATGAAACGCATAACATCCTTATTTTTGTTGTTTTACTGTGTTCAGCTATTAGGTGAGGAGCGCGTAAATATGCGAGGCCTTCAGGACGGGCCATACGGAGATGGCTTCACCGTTGCAAAGATATACAAAAGTGAACTTGAGTTGGGCTTTGGTCTAAAGAGCAGCCCAGGAGAGGCTAGGTCGAAAGAGTCGAATAGAATTCTAAGTGGAAATTCGGATGTCATTAAGGTAACTGGTGCTTTTGGCTTCCATTTAAACAATATTTCGAAATTTCATTCTTTCGCAAGTTTTAATTTGCACACATCAGAATACTCAACAAACCAAGGAAGGTTTTATAAGGACACGATAGAAACCGGAGTTTTGGAAGTAGGAGCTGGACCAAGTTTTACCAATGGTCCAATCTTTTTCGGTGGATCCGTTTCAGCACTTATTTTTCTAAAGGAGATAAGGGAGGTAGAGTGGGAGGAGCAAAAAGTTACCCACACCAAATCCCAGGCAGCCATTCCAATCATGCGTTTGTTTAGTGGGTACAATTTTGGAGAGGCCCAGTTAAACTTTGGGTTGCGAATATATAATCGGCAAAAGGTAACAAAGACACTTGAGGTGGCTGGTGCTCCTTCCTTTACGGTAGATCGCACCCGAAGCATGCCAGGAATGGCATGGACAGATTTTTCTTTTCAGGCGTCTAAGACAGTCAAGCTCTCCCTCGGGCTAACTGGGTACTCTCGCGATCAAAGCAGTGAACGAGTTGATGAAGCAAACTTAGGAATGAGTAATTCTTTCGAGGCTAGCCCAGAGCTTAGAGAGCAAAGTCACACAGTGTTTAGTTTTGGTGGCGTTTATAAGGCAAACAGGAACTTTAGCTTATTATCTTCAGTCCACTATATCTCCCCCAGCTATTCAAAAACGGAGTATGCGTCACCAGTCAGAGAAAACCTAGGAGGGTATAAGGTAATCGTTGGCTCGACTGCTAGTATGGATGCAATGATTGTGAACTTTAATGCTGGCTATATGATTCCCATTTCAGAGAAGTTCACGGTTGACAATGCGGTTGCAAACACCTGGGCTGAATTGGGTGACAACGTTTCCATGGAACAGTCTCAATGGCACCTATCTTTATCTGGATCATTTCCTTTTTAAGAATGGTCTACTCAAAAGTGCCATCACCAAAGCTTATTCCTACGGGCACACACCAAATACTAAGGCTGCATAAGTGACCGATATTTTAGTTTCAATATTGCAGCAGGTTACGCACTATCTAAGACTTCCAGTGTTGACGGTCTTTTTCGACTATTCGGATCAGTTAAGTCATCAGAA
>JABSRF010000537.1 GCA_013215275.1 Oligoflexales bacterium
TCCTTATGTAAATTCAGCATGTTACATTTAGGAGTTTTACTTATCAAATGGTCCTAAAAACGGGGTCCACTATATTATGACGGTCTGAATACCAAAAATAAGCGGTGCTATGCTCACGACTTCGACGTTTAAAAATGCCATCTTTAGTTCTAAAAAATTGAGGTCTACCAATTAAGTCCGAGGGTTTTTCAGTCTTTCCATACATCCTGTAATGCTGAGAAGGTACCAAAAGTCTGTGGCCTTTTCTTGATCTATCAATGGTTTGGCCTGCTTCATGAGTCCACATGTGAGCGTCACGGTTGACAACTCTAGCAGTTGGATCCTGCTTGTTACCTCTCTCATAAAGCATTCCAGACTGCACAAAGCGGGTCTTACCCCTGAAGTTAGAGGGGATTTGCTCCCTAACTTTGAACGTAATATCTGCTGCAAGCTTACTATTCATTCGAGCTAAAACAAATGGTACTTGCCTTGCTGCTATATCGCTAAAGTTCTTGCTGTTCTTTATCTCAAATGAAAGCTGCATTTATGCCCTTTATGGACTGCCCAGGGCCTGACTAGGTGGGAGGTGAAGCCCTGGGCTAACTGTGGTGGAGTAAACACCTAGCTCATTACTTGAGGGAATATAACTCGGGAAGTGAAAAAAGTCAGTGGTACGTTTACCACATTTCAAAAGTTTTTTTATTTTTTTTGGATCATCGAATAATAAGGCTCTGAACCATCAAGTGGAAAATGATTGTAATAATCATAAATCATCCTGTCATTAATGGGAGCAGAGTTAAAGACAGGAACACAAGTACCGCCTGGATTTCTCACGCTAGGCGTCTGATACGAGATCCAACTACAATCGACAGCTAACTTTCCGAGGTTTTGACAAAACTCATAATTGCTTTCATGGATGATTAGAGGATACTTCTTGGATACTTTTCGGAGATCCACCGAGATATGAGATGAAAGCTCTGCCTTAAACATCCTTCTGTCTTGCATTATCGGATGTATCGCATTCCCCAAGTCATTCTTGTCTATTTCTGGCCGATGAAAAAGGGTTTCCTGTATCGATGTTTCTTCCTCGATCGCACTATACCAAACTCCGAATGACCCATCGCCAAATCTTCCCCACCTCCAATACCTTTCATTGAAGCATAGTAAGCTATTTTCTATATCACCGTATTGCTTAACACGATTTTTTTTTGGCAAATTTTCATCAATATCATTTGAAAGTGCGTCAGCCTCAAAGAGTATGTCAAATTCTTTCTGCGTGTCCACTAGGTCATCATAGATTGCTTGGGAAGGGCTGCAAGTAGCTATATTTCTATAAACTGTAAGCTCTATATTTTGAGGGCTAGGCAGATCTAAATCCATTTTTAGGCACCCACACGAAGTTGATCCAACAACCTTCTCACTGAAACTAATCTTTTAAGGCTTATCATTGGATCTTCAGCAATATAATCCATCGCAGAGATTCCATTGAATAACTCTCTTTTCGTCTTGAGCCATTTGTATACAACCTCTCTGTTATGTGGGAAAAGAATTCTTAGATTCTTATGAATCCCAACTAGAGTAGCTACTCTAAAGACCTTATCAGGATCATCAGGGAGCTCACACTCATCTTTATATTTATTAAGTCGAGCTCGATTCTCCCTAATTCCAAGCAATATGGATTGCTCTTTTTGAGTCAACCTATAATGACTTGCTAGATTCCAAAAAGCCTTTGCCAAAGTTTTGCGAACTTTGTTTTCATCTGTCGCCCTACTTTTCTGAAATTTTTCTATAGTCATATTAGACCTCCTAACATGACTATATTATCGGTTTATTTCACACAATATCAACATATATATTTTATCAATTTGATTTTATTGATATATATGTGTGATGTTTCGCACATTAACCATTTTCGCAATACTAGATGTTCCTAAGAACATCCAAATACAGAAGAGCGGTTTCTAAAGAAACTCTACATCGACCGCTTTCATATTTACTGAAGTTAGACCGATCAAGCCCAGGCTCATCAAGCAAATGGGTAATTTTCAACCCTTTCTGCTTAGCCTCTTTTCTGACATATTGACAAAACTCTTGGGTATTCTTGAATGGTAGCTCAGGCATTCTCCACCTCCCTCATGTATCTGTTATGATCGCTAAACTACTGAATCTATTGAATTAGGAAGTTCCTCCCAATTACCGCCAACATAAACTAAGCAATGCAATCGTAAGTAGTGTCTGATCGGAAACGCACCTCCGCCATGGTGCGTAGGGCTTAGAGCACTAAAACCTTCACCGAATTTCCCCAGTTTCTCTGAAAAACTTGAATTCAATAAGAAAATGCAAAATTAATCTTGCCGTCCAAAATTCAAAGAAAAATTGTACTTGAAAAAAATATT
>JABSRF010000538.1 GCA_013215275.1 Oligoflexales bacterium
ATAGAGTGCGCAATCACAGGCCAGAACTGTACTAAAATTAACCATCAATGGGTAGGACATTTATTTGGAGTTACCTTGGCTGGCTACCATGAGCCAAACGTCCTGAACTGGAGGCCCGATCACCATGTCGTCAAAATCTACCCAAAATGGGCCTTCACTGCCCCACAGAACATTTCCTAGGTGGCAATCTCCATGGATTCTCTGGACATCAACCGTTGCAAACATTTTTTCTGCGATATCACAGATTCCTTCAGCAGCTTTTCGATAACGAGAGGCTAAGTCTAAAGGGAGAAATTGATTATCAGTGAGGTAGCTAATATTTTTGTGACCGTAGCTTTCATGATTCAAAACGATCCTAGATTGGGATGTTTTTCTGGCCCCAACTGCATGCAAACGTGCTAAGCCACGAGCAAGCATCTGAAGCTGATCGTCAGAGCTTTCATAGTTGATACGCCCGCCCACTTTGGGAAACACCGTAAACCAAAGGTCATCTTCTTCAATACGAAATAAGGTTTCTCCAGAATCATTTTTTATGGGAGCCACCACGGGAATATCTGCTTCTTTCAGTTCCCAAAGAAAGTCATGCTCCGCTTGAATTTGTTCGCGGTTCCAACGTCCAGGACGATAAAACTTGATAACCCGAGACCGGTCGTAGCGACTGCTGATGTTGGCTGCTTCTTCATCGGTCAAATCTAGCTCGATTTCGTAAACACGGTTTTCCATGCTATTTAGCTGCAAGCAACGACCAGTGGACTTGACCCCTAGAGATTCTACTGAGTCTAGGATTTTGTCAGGAGTCAGCGTAAAAAACGAGTGGGTTTTGGCGTTCATGGCTTCCTCGGTATATCAACAGCAACTACTCAATGACTTAGTCAGTAAAAGCTGGGTCTTGATTGATAAGCGTCACAATCCTACCAGGCGGGGGTGAATTATACAGTAAAAATATGGCCAATTTTATCGAGCAGGAATCGTTCCTTGAAAAATTAGCCTATTAGCCTATATTTTTTCTTTGGGGTCTTATTGGTTAGGCGGCTTTAGATAGTATCTGGCAGTCAAAATCATCCGCATAAACTTAATCTCCAAGGGACAAACGAATGAATTCCTATGATGTTGTTTCTATTTGTAACGCGCTGGTTGATATCATTTTCGATGCTACAGATGAAGATCTAAAAGCACATAATTTAACCAAAGGAAATATGCACCTTGTCGAGCGGTCGGCCCAAGAGCAGCTCCTGGATGCCTTTAAGGGAAAAAACAAAGGGGAGGAGCTTGGGGGCTCGGCAATGAACGCGATGCGCGCCTTAGCTAGGCTGGGTAAAAAGACCTGCTTTGCTGGAATGGTGGCTGAAGATCACTTTGGCGGTAAAATAAAAAAGCGCCTTGGAGAATTGAGTATTAATGGCTACCTCAATATCACTGAAGAAGAGGCTACAGGAACTTGCATGGTCTTGGTGACTCCTGATGGGGAACGCACTATGGTCACTTACTTGGGTGCTAGTCGGCTTTATAACTGTTCTCATATTCCCAGAAAAGAGCTTGTGGACGCAGACTACTTCCACTTCTGTGGCTATCAATGGGATACAGAAGGCCAAAAGAAAGGGATATTGGAGGCCATTAAGATTGCAAAGGATGCCGGAACCATTATCTCTTTCGACTTAGCAGACCCCTTTGTGGTGACTCATCACAAGGATGACTTTCTCGAAATTATCAAGGATCATGCTGATATTGTCTTTGCTAATAGAGAAGAAGCTAAGCTCCTTTGGGGTTTAGAGGCCAACGAGACAGCTAAAGTTATTGCTTCTCAAGGCGCTACTGCGGTTATAAAATTAGGAGCAGAAGGTGCCCTCGTTCGTAAAGGTGACCAAGAGGTCAAGGTTTCTCCAGTATCTACCCAAGTGGTCGATACGACTGCAGCTGGAGATATGTTTGCAGCAGGCTTTCTCTATGGCCAGAGCAATAAGCGGCCTTTAGACGAGTGCGGGCGCATTGCAGCAACTTTAGCAAGTGATGTGATTAGCCGGTATGGAGCCAGCCTTTCGCAGGAAGTCATTGACCTCGTGCGGTAGAGTTTCAAGTCGGCTTAGAAAGGGAAACATTGAAGACGGTAGCAATTGTCGATGATGCTTTATTAATAAGGCTTCAGCTCAAAAAGTTTTTTGAAGAAACGATGAACTTTAAAGTTGTGGCGGAAGGGGCCAATGGCAATGAAGCGATAGGCATCTATGAAAAATACCAGCCTGACATGATGACCCTTGATCTAACGATGCCTAATATGGGTGGTTTAAAGGCATTAGCAGAAGTTTCCATCAAAAAATGTCGTTTAGGTTATGATGATCCTTGTAATATGGGACTTTTTAGTACCCTTCGAA
>JABSRF010000539.1 GCA_013215275.1 Oligoflexales bacterium
GGGGATTTAACAGTTTTTAAACGAGATCAGAATATTCCATTTTCTCCATTCCGTGGAATTTACAATGAAGAAAAAATTGCATTTTTGAGCAAAATGATCTCTATGGCAATAAAATTAACTTCACCTAGCTTTCCAGTTGAGAGTGAACATCAAACCTTAATTTCCAAAGCACTTAAGTTAGCATACCTAAAAAAATTGGATCAGCATGGATTGGACTATGTTGAAGGCGAGTTTATCAAGCAAAAGGACAATACTCCCGTAACAATCGATATGAATGATTTCATTGTTGAGCTTGGAACCTTAGTTCAAGGAAAGAATGAGAGTGACAGATCAGTAATCGAGGCTCTCATTTCAAAGCTAAAACCTTTCTACGGAGATGGTACCTATGCAGCTTTTTTTACTAAGGGAAAAGCATCATCTCTCGCTTCTGAGACGCTTTTTTATGTTTACGACCTCGACGCCCTTGATGGGGACCCGACCCTTCAAACTCTGATGACCATGGCAGTTATTGAAGAAATTCGCTGTATTCTCAGTCTACCTCAACATGCCGGAAGAACTGGTTTTTTAGTCATGGAAGAATTTGCCATGCTCGGGAGAAATAATCCTGCTTTTAGGGATTTTGCAATTGATTTTGCCGAGACAATGAGAAAGAGAGGGTGCTGGCTAATAACCTTAACACCAAGACCGCAAAATTATTTTGACCTTGAAGTAGGCAAAGCATTTTGGGGGGTCGCTGACAATTTTGTATTCCTACAAATGAGTTCTGACAATGTTGATTATATTGCTAAAAAGTCATCCCTTCTCAATGAGGCAACCACAGAGATCATCAGATCATTAAGGACTAAAAAAGGTAAATATGCAGACATTTTCTACATGAATAAAAGCAAGAGTATTGAAGGATCTTTTCGCTACAGACAAACAAGCTATGATCGTTGGATGTGCCCAACAAATGCTAAAGATACTACAAAAGTTATTGATGCCTTTGAGAGCAATCCAGACAAATGGCACGCCTTAAAATATTTAGCCGAGCAAAAATAAGCTTAGGTAATCCACTAATTAAAAAACGGGAGACGGTATGCATAAATACTTGTTTCTATTATCTTTATCACTGTGTAGCAACGCATTAGCTGGTATGAATTTCAAATCGAGTAGCAAAGTTAGCCCTCAAGATTATCTTTATAAATCTTATTCACCTTTTGACGACCCTCTTTTTAATCGGCAAGCTCCCATCAGCCTTGATGTGGATGTAGGAGTAACGTCCGACTGTGGAAAGATTGATTTCAAGTCAACTATGCAGGCTGCATTAAAAAACATTCTCAATGCAAACTACCTACAAAATCTAGGTCAAGGGATTGTGGCCGCCTCACCTATGCTAACGGTTTGTTACATGAGCCCAACTTGGTGTGCAATTTTAAAGAATTTCCGATTAAGAGCAAGCTTTCTTACAGATATGAGGCTTAAGCAATGCCAAGCAATCAATAGGTTTGTAGATCAGAGGGTATCAGATTTCTACCAAGAGCGCTCACAATGCGTAAGAAACCAAATAGATGCAAAAAGAGGTAACTTCGAAGAGGCTATGGATGTTTGTAATAACAGCCATGATAGAAAACTTACCGACTGGACTGGTCAACGGGTTGATTCCCTCAAAATACTTGAAGATACCGCAAAATGGGCTGGTTTAAATAGCACCGAAGGAAAAGAGCTAGTTGGCTTAATAAAATCGATGGTAGGTGAGGACATTATCAAGCAGGATCGAATTAGTGTGGATTATGGTCCAAGGCGTATGAATCTCACTCCACGCACCTACCTTCTTGAAATTAAGCAAGCTAAGCATCGCGATCTTTGCGAGAGGCTTTTACGTCAAATTTCAGATAATGATGGTCGAGTAAATGTTTCAGATCATGAGTTAAAGCAGATTAGCGGAGGTAATCAAAAAATCCTCGACCGACAAACACTCCTGTCTCTTGCTTTCCTACCCTATCAAAAAAGGCAAATATATTGTAGGCAACTTTCTGATGCACTTTCAGTGGGAGAATTCAATGAGGATATGTCAAAAACACTCGATTTCTTAGCAAGTAAGGTGGGGACCAACCCCAATATATCAACTGAACAGCAAGAAAACATTGCTAGAAAGCGCGGGGCTTTAAAAGATCAAATTGAGTTGACCCAATCAATTGAAAAAATTGAAGGAACTCCTTTAAACAGAATTCTTTTTCAAATAAACCAAGAAGGTGAAAAATTTATAGAAGCAGCATCAAAACGGCAGCTAGGTGCATCTGAAAACTCTCATATCAATAAACGGGTCGATAGTGTGTTTTTTGATTGCGCCGATGGACTTGGATGCTCAAGGTAGGAGAGAAAAATGTT
>JABSRF010000054.1 GCA_013215275.1 Oligoflexales bacterium
AGTTAAAGTAAGTAAAGAGCTATATGAAGTCAAAAGCCTTTAAATAAAGGTATTTTATATTTCGCTACAGCGACTATCTAACGTGGTTCCAGAGCAACCATACCTTGGGCTCCTGTCACAAGTAGGTTATGTAGATGCTGATGGCAATGTCAGTCACTATGGGGAACGGGTCTTTACAAGGGGCCCCGGCCCATTTGGGATTATTCAGACTTACCGAAATTACATGTTGGCACATAAGCAGGCACTAAAAGGTGAAACAGGAAAACACTGGGTTGTGAGAAGTGAGAATGTTGCTGCCAGCCAAGATGCAAATCGGAAGACGTTTCGCCTAGCAAACGAAGCCCTTGATCGTTTTTGCAAGGACTTTTCATTTTCATTTAAGGTGTTCATAGAGCATGCAGTTGGTCAAGGAGAGGCCCTAAAGCAACGGTACCAACTGAGCGGAGATGAAACGATTCAGTATTTTGGAGCTGACCTGGAGGATGATGCGATCGAAGCCGCACGGCAATTTCAAGATGCTGGACTCATTTCCAGCAACACTCGGTTTATTGATCAAGCTGACATCGGGGATCCTGATACCCTCGTAAAGAAAATTTCCTCAGCTGGGTATGCGACAGAGGGTGCTGTCATGATGGTTGGCAACGGCTTTCATGAAGTTAGAGATCAAACCAACGAGAAAATGGTAAAGGTCTTTCAAAAATATCAAGATGCAGGAATCCTCTTAATTTTTACAGAAGAGTCGGGCCTTAGTGATCAGGACCTTTTAGAAACAGCATGGAATACTTATCATGCAGGCTTTCGCTATGTTCATGATATATCTGGCCAAGGATTAAGGCCTGCTCTCGATAGGGGGCAAGGTAAGGTGTTTAGCTGGATGAAGTGTGCTCAAAAAGCAGGCTATATGCTTATGAATGATTATACCTGTAAAACTCGTAGTATCTTCCCATACCCTCGTGCAGATGGTTATAATCCGTCCATTAGTGTGACCTATTTTTGTGTGCCACGAATAATTTTGAGTCATTATGTTCTAAGTCATCCCACGGCTTAGCTGACGCTTAGGCTGTTTTCACTCAAGTTTTCAGAAATGCCTTACTGGGAAAGATTGACCACTCAAATGGTGTTGTTCTATATCAATAGTGAGCGATGACGCTATGGTTAAAAAATTAACAATTTTGGGAAAGAATTATGCCTTACACCACCTACAAGTTTCTTCACCTTCTTGGGATCTTATCTGTCTTTCTTGCTTGGGGGGCGCTGGCAATCTACAGATTCAGTGGTGAGAATAAGCTCGGTCCCTCAAAATCTACTTTTCGCTTGATCATGCTGACTCACGGTATTGGTATGGTGCTTGCCCTTGTCGCTGGCTTTGGCCTTTTAGCCCGCTTGGGAATACATGGCCAATGGCCAATGTGGGTTACGATAAAACTAGTTCTATGGCTGCTCCTTGGAGTGGGAGTGCTCTTACCTAAGCGTTTTCCTCATCTTCTTAAGGCTTGGTGGCTGGGGCTCATTGGCTTGGCATCTCTAGCCTTATACCTTGTGGTTTTCAAACCATTTTGAAACGAGCCATGTCAAATGGTCTTGGCCGATCGGTTTAAATCTGTAAGCATCTGAAAATATTTATCTTTTCTTAAAGGTCTTTAGGGCGAAGAATTTATGGCTTCTGTTATCTTGCCCTAACATATTAAAAATATTGAAATTATAGGAATCGTGCTAAAAGTATTGGTTAAGTTTTGCTCATGTTTCTATCCTCTAAATAAAACAAGCTTGGTAACTCAAGCGAGTTAACTTTAGACGAGCTTACCAAACAGGAGCTACATATTTATGAGGAAGCCACTCCTTACAGACATAAAAACATTTCTTGCGAAAGATCATCAACAGAGATGAGGCTTGGTGAGTCTAATTTTCCTATAAGCTCACTGCTCCTGTATGCCTTCCTATAAATAGCGAGAAATCGCTACTCACCTGCCGATATTGGCTCACAAGCGTAAGAACTTTGATTCCTTAGTGAGGGGGGTTACCCCTTCCCTCTCTCAAATTATTGAGTGATAACCCTACATTTGGCGGCTATTTCGTTTAGCTCTGACTCTGGCATGCTCTTCAATACGATCCCGCTTCCCGCTGCATACTCGAACTTATTCGTTGTGCCAGTTTTACTAACGAGGGTTCTGATCAGAATAGACGAATCAAAGGAGCCGCAGTCATCTTTATAAAAGATACTTCCCATAAAGTATCCTCTGTTTCTTTCTTCTGATTCGCTTATTGCTTTCATGACCTCATCTTTTGGAGCTCCTGTGATCGACCCCCCTGGTGCTAGGCTAGAGAAAAAATCAAGCAAAGATAAACCGTCCTTAAGCTTTGAGCGAATGCTTGCCTCAAGGTGATACACTTGCTTAAAAGCTTTTATCTTTGCCGCTTCCTCTACCTTGACGCTGCCTTTGGCTGAAATCTTATTGAGGTCATTGCGCATTAGGTCCACAATCATATGCAGCTCTTGGTGATCCTTTTGACTGTTTTTTAAGCACTTCAAGGCTGCTAAGTCTTTTTTCTTTTCTTTATCACGGCCAATGGTGCCTTTGATTGGGTAGGTCCTTGCAGTAAGGTGACTATCTTCAGGTTCTATTTTTACGAAACGCTCAGGGCTAAACGAAATAACGCTCAAATCATCAAGTAAAAAGATAGCTCCGAATGGGCCGGACTGCTCAAAAAAACGAGCAAGTAGGTCCAAGCGGGTAGGCTCGTTTTCAATGGTGAAGTAGCGCAGTAAATTGATTTGATAGAACCTTCCCTTTCGGATTTCTGAAATGGCTTTTTGGCTCATATTTAGGTAGTGTTCCGAAGACAAGTAGGATTTCAATAGTAATTGATTTGTGGGTCCTTGGTCAAAATGGGTCGCTGTTTCCCGTTGCTTTTGAAATTTAAAAAGAAAATCTGAGGCATCAATGGTGCCTTCACCAATAGGTCGAGGGTGTTGTTGTTTTCTCCCGCATAAAAAAAGCTGACGCTTTACTTGATCAAAAACCAATGATTTATGAACCCTAAATGCCCTTGATGGCCTCCGGGGAGGAGCTTCCCTTGGGTATGGACAGAAATCATCGTAGCTCACTAGCCCAATATAACCAGAAATAAATGGGAGCCTGTGTTTTTGTTCCTCCCCCTTTAAGGGCAACTGCGCGACCTCCTTAAAGTCTACCTCTTCAAAACAAATCGGAAGGATCGCATGCTCACCCGTTCCTCCTAAAAAAAGTAAAGGAACATTAAGAGGCCAAGCTTTGAGAATGAGCTCTGGGGAAAAGTATTTTAGTTCTTTGATAATAGCCGTTTTTTGCATAGAATAAATCGTCCTTTTAAGCGTATAGCTTTGCTTATTTTAAAAATATTCCGGTTTTTTTAAAGGGCTTTCATTTTAGGCTACAAGGAGCGTTAGATGGCGGTAGCAGACTTTAAGCAGATTGCAGTGGTAGGCGCAGGTCAAATGGGTAGGGGCATCGCACAGGTATGTGCCTGTTATGGGATCGATGTGACCTTGATGGATCCCAACGAAGAAGCTATTGAGGTGGCAAAATCAAATATCTTGAAATCAGTGAATAAATTACACTCAAAAGGAATCCTCGAAGAAAGCGCTTTGAAAGCCTGTGAATCGATCGTTTATGTGAATCGTTTCGAGGATATCTCAGATCCTGATCTGATTATTGAGGCTATTGTCGAAAACGAGTCCATCAAAACTGAGGTTTTTGAAAAACTGGATAAACAGCTTCCTAGTAAGACTATTTTTGCGTCGAACACCTCATCACTACCGATTACCCGCTTGGCAGCGGCTACTAAAAGGCCTGAGCTTTTTGTAGGGATGCACTTTATGAACCCTGTGCCTTTGATGAAGCTGGTCGAGGTGATTCCAGGAATTGCCACTAAAGCTGACGTTACTGATCGTATCTGTAAATTAGCAACAGGCTTAGGAAAACAAGTCTCTATGAGCAAGGATTATCCTGGTTTTGTCGTAAACAGGATTTTGATGCCTATGATTAACGAGGCATTTTCAGCTTTGATGGAAGGTGTCGCCACACCTGAGGATATTGATAAGGGTATGAAGCTGGGCACTAACCAGCCAATGGGGCCTCTTACACTTGCAGACTTTATTGGCCTAGATACCTGCCTTGCAATCATGAAGGTGCTTCATAATGGATTAGGAGACCCCCGGTATCGGCCGAGTCCACTTTTAAGGCAATATGTGGATGCTGGCTGGCTAGGACGGAAAACTGGAAGAGGGGTCTATCAGTACAAGTGATGAGCAGATTGTGTGCTTGACCTTTTTGTTGAGTGGACTTAGAAAGGGTTGTGGGTGTCACAAGCGAACTTATATTTTTAGGGCGAGCTTCCAATTCTGGAAGTACGAGGATTTCTTCACCATAGGTAGGGCTCTGGTATGCGGAAAATTATTTCAAGATTTCAAAAAGATCTAGGTAAGCTACAGGCAACTTTGCAGAAAGAAAGTAACGACCTTTTAGAGAAAGTGAAGCATCTAGAGCTCATAGACAGCCTTGATGTGAAGAAGCGTGAGCTAGAAAAACTTTTTCAAAAAAAGTTAAAAAAGCTTGAACCTGCCTACCTTCAGTTTGTGGGTGAGCTAAGGAAGAACGCTAAAAAAGCCGGGATTGATATCGATAAAATAGAAAAGGACATCA
The DNA here is from genome assembly GCA_013215275.1 of Oligoflexales bacterium. Lineage (GTDB taxonomy): Bacteria > Bdellovibrionota_B > Oligoflexia > Oligoflexales > Bog-1112 > JABSRF01. The sequence continues at coordinate 4,683 of JABSRF010000054.1, forward strand.
AAGGTAAAGCGAACGTAGCTTCAAAATCCATAAAAAAAACGACCTCCACCCAAAAGAAAAAAGTAAAGGCTGGAACCAAAAAAGCGAAAACCAAAATATCCAGCACTATTAAAACTGTTAAGAAGAAGGTTGACAAAGCAGCTCAAAAGAAAAAGAGTACAGCTAAAGCCACCAAAACGGCTAAGAAAACCACCAAAAAAACAACTAAAAAAACTACCACCAAGAAGAAAACGACTGGATCTAAGAAAAAAACTTAATTATGACCATTGAAAAAGAATCGCAAATCAAACCCTTTTTAAAAAAGATCGAGGATGAAGATTATAAACATTTACTAGACATGTCTCCCCGTCTAGTTAAATGGTACCAAAAGAACAAACGCCCCCTGCCTTGGCGTGTTTTGTGGAACCAGCACAGCGACCCCTACCATGTTTGGGTGAGTGAGGTTATGCTCCAGCAAACGATCATCAATGTGGTCATCCCGAAGTATCATGATTTTTTGGAAGAATTTCCCAGCGTCCACCATCTAGCGAATGCTGGTGAGGACGATGTAAAAAAAGCAGTCAGAGGATTGGGCTACTACCGTCGGTTCTCGATGCTTCATGAGGGCGCTAAGAGAGTTGTTGGCAATTCTAGGGGAAAGAAATCAATACAATGGCCAACAAGCTTTAAAGCTTGGAAAGAGCTTCCGGGTGTCGGCGACTACACCGCTGCTGCACTTAGCAGCATCACCCTTGATGAGGCTGAAGCAGTCGTGGATGGCAACGTGGAACGGGTCTTCTGTCGTTTGTTTGATGTTCGACTCCCGCCTAATCTTCCCGTCTTGAAAAAAGGTTTTAAGAAACTTGGCAACTTCTGTATCGATAGGAAGTACCCTGGTGACTTTAATCAAGGAATCATGGAACTAGGTCAGCTGATTTGCACTCCGAGTGATCCCTCTTGTGACGTTTGTCCGGTGCAGAAGTGGTGTTTAGCACGAAAAAATGACTCCACGGTGAGTGCTCCGGCCCAGAAAATCAAAAAGGACTTTGTTAATCTAGACTTGAATCTTGTGATTTTTCAGAAACAAGGAAAGTTTGGGCTTCTAAAAAGGCCTAAAAGCGCTAAATTCTTAAAAGAAACAAATGGTTTTTTCACTTTGCTTAGACAAGGTAAAGGCTTTGTTCCAGACGGCTTCCAGGGCACATTTAAGGCTCATCCGAAGTTGAAAAGTTTGGGGGCAGTCTCTCATAGTATCACCAATCATCGCTTAAAAGTTCAGGTATCTTGTGGGGATCATAAACAGGCTCCAAAGGGTCAGAAGATCGAGTGGCTAGTCGCCTCTCAGGTTGAGTCGCGGCTCATTGCAAACCTCGATCGCAAGGCCTGGAAGCTATTCATTAAAGAAACCATGACACCTTAAACGGGCTTGTTAGGCCTTGCTTTGTGCAGCGAGCTGCCTCAATACATAGGCTTTACAATAATTATTTCGCCGTTATCATATATCTTAAGAAAAACTTAGAATCGTCGTTGCTTGATCACTTGATCTCGAATACTTGAGGTAAGGCCCTGGTCTATCATCTACTTCTTATTTTAGCTGTATTAGATTCTAAGTTTTGGACTGATACTTGGAGTTAAAGATTTGCAAGCTTGCGATTTGACTCCCACTTCTCTCGTCGCTTTGTAGGACAAGGGAGTGTGCCAGTAATTGTCAAGTGGAATGAGTTGTGATACATGAACCTACTGTTTAAGGGGTGCCCTTCGTTGGAGGTTTCACTGTTCCAGCGATTATTTAGATATGTGTTCGCAATTGAAGGATTGTATATGAAGGAGGAGTCACTCAGTGATTGAAGTAAGCAAGTTAACCCGGAAGTATGGCAGTTTTACCGCCGTAAATGGGGTCTCTTTTTCTATCCCCAAAGGACAAATTGTTGGTCTATTGGGTCACAATGGCGCAGGTAAAACCACAACCCTTAAAGTCCTGACAGGTTATCTGGAGGCTACTTCTGGCAATGTAAGCATTGGTGGTAAGGACATTAAGGAGCATATGCTTGAGATTCAAGCGCAAATTGGCTACCTACCAGAAAACTCCCCTCTTTATCCTGAGATGACCGTGGTCCAGTACTTAGACTACGTAGCTCAAATGCGCTCTATGCCGCCTGAGTCCATAGGTGCTGCCATTCGTGATGCCATTGCTGCAACGGATCTTGGCCCTAAGTCTGGCGAAAAAATAGGCACGCTTTCTAAAGGTTATAAGCAGAGGGTAGGGGTCGCTCAAGCGATCATTCACAAACCTGATATTTTGATTCTTGACGAACCCACTAATGGTTTGGATCCGACACAGATTCTTGCTATGCGCAATTTAATCAAGGAATTGAGTCAATCCTCAACCGTTATTCTTTCTACTCATATTATGCAAGAAGTAGAGGCCATCTGCGACCGTGTCATTATTGTTCTTGACGGTCGAATCGTGATTGACTCTCTTCTAGCAGACCTTAAAAAAGGAAATTGCATCCAAGTTGGACTCAAAGAAAGCATCGATCAGGTGAAGCCTGTCCTTTCAGCTATTTCAGGGGTAGACGGAGTCAACCTAGGAAAAAGCTCTGCTGAGGGAATTAACCAGTTTGTCGTCGAAGCCAAAGGTGACGATCCTGCTATTGCTGCAAGTGTTGCTAAAGCAGTGGTTGATAACGGTTGGTCACTGTACGCACTGCACAGAGACCAAAGGGATCTAGAAACCGTCTTTAGAGAAGCAAACAGTGGATCAAAAGGAGCTGCTCATGTCTAAGATCTTTACAGTAGCAAAAAAAGAACTATGGAGCTATTTTTCGTCTCCCACTGCATTTATATTTCTGCTGAGCTATTTGTTAGCTAGCTTGTTCACTTTTTTCTGGGTCGAGAAGTTCTTTTCTCGGAATATTGCTGACCTCAGGCCTCTATTCGAGTGGATGCCTATCTTACTAATCTTTTTGATCTCCACCCTGACCATGAAGATGTGGAGTGAAGAAAGGCGTATGGGAACCGTTGAGTTTTTACTTACTTTACCGATTAAGACCCATGAGCTTGTAGCCGGAAAGTTTCTGGCTTGTCTGACCCTTGTGGCAATTGCCTTGGTACTGACTGTTGGCATGCCACTGACGGTTGGGGTTCTGGGGCCTGTTGATTGGGGGCCTGTTTTCGGTGCCTACCTTGCTTCTTTGCTACTTGCATCAGCATACCTAGCCATTGGTTTGTTCGTCAGCTCTCGTTGTGAAAATCAAATTGTCAGTTTGATTGTTACCGTGCTGATTTGTGGTGTGTTCTATTTGCTGGGAGCCGATACGATTGTTAGCCTATTTGGCAACAAAGGAGGAGAAGTCCTCAGGCTTATCGGAACTGGCTCACGTTTTGAAGCAGTTAGCAGAGGGCTTCTAGATTTTCGTGATATTTATTATTACTTGAGCATCACAGGGGTGTTTTTAGCACTCAATGTTTACTCGCTTGAGCGTCTGAAATGGTCTGTTGAATCAAAAGAATCAGGCCACGGCATGGTCAGTGCAGTGCTCGGTCTACTGCTCGCTAATTTTGTAGCAGCAAATCTTTGGTTATATAAAGTCAATGCGGTACGCGTTGATATGACTGCTGAGAAGAACTATTCTATTTCTAATTCAAGCAAAGAGGTGATTGAGCAGCTGTCCGAGCCGCTGTTGATTCGTGGCTATTTTAGTGAAAAAACTCATCCGTTGTTGGCTCCACTTGTCCCTCTGGTTCGGGATTACTTGGGAGAGTATCAGCTAGCTAGCAAGGGTAAAATCAGAACAGAGTTCGTTGATCCTAGGGAAAACGAAGAACTAGAAGCTGAGGCAAATAGAAAATTCAATATTGAGCCTGTACCATTTCAGGTGGCAGATAGACATTCGGCCTCCATGCTGAGCTCGTATTTCAATATAGTGGTTCAGTATGGTGACCAATTCGAAGTTCTTGGTTTTGAAGAGTTAATTGAAATCAAGCATGATGGCATGGGTGAGCTGGATGTGCAGCTGAGAAACCTTGAATATGATATCACACGCAGTATCAAAAAGGTCATGCACTCATTTAATAACACAGACAACCTGTTTGCTAACCTCAAAAACCCAGTTAAGTTTGTAGGGTATATCTCAGAGCCTAGCCTTCCTTCACAGTTAAAAACTCTGAATGATGATGTTAAAAAGTCACTTGCTAAATACAAAGAAAAATCAGGAGGAAAGCTTGAGCTTGAGTTCTTAGACCCGTCTAAAGACGCAGCACTTGCTGACAAAATCAAGAATGAGTATGGATTTAGGCCACAATCTTTGAGTTTGTTCTCCCAAGAAAGCTTCTACTTCTACCTGACTATTCATGATGGTGATAAGGTCATTTCATTAGGAGTTCCCGACGACCTTAGTGTCAGCAACTTTGAAAAGTCTATGGACTCAGCATTACAGCGTTTGCTGCCAGGCTTCTTAAAAACAGTTGGAATTTATACCCCACCAGCACCACAGATGAACCCGATGATGATGCAGTATGGTAGCGGGGCTCATGGTAAGCAGTATCAAACCGTACAGCAAAAGCTTGGGCAAAACTACACGACTGAAGTTGTTGATTTAGAGTCTGGAGTTATCAGTAGCAACATTGATGTCCTCTTATTAATTGGCCCTAAAGACTTGAATGAAAAGCAAGTATTTGCAGTGGATCAGTTCTTGATGCAAGGGGGCACCGTAGTCCTGGCTTCTTCCCCTGCTACGGTAGAAATCAGCCGCAATGGATTCAATATTAAAGAACAGGCCAGTGGTCTGGAAAATTGGTTAGTGCATCATGGCATTGAAGTGCCTAAAGAATTGGTGATGGATAAGCAAAATGCTGGGTTCCCAGAAATTCGTAAACGCAGTGTTCAAGGTATTACGATTAACGAGCCATACCTTGCTCCTTACCCATTGTTCATCGATGTGAGACAGAATGGTCTTAACCAAGAAAATGCGATGACCTCAGGCTTAGGCCAAGTTAATATGGCTTGGGCCTCACCGATCGTCTTGGATAAAGATAAAAATGCCAACCGCAAGATGGTTAAGCTTATCGAAAGCTCAGGGGATTCATGGAAAACAGCGGACTTAAAGGTTGAAGCGAACCGCAATCTTTACCCAGAGTTAGGCTTTGCAGAAGGAGATAAGAAGCAGCCTCAGTTACTTGCTGCTATGGTCGAGGGAAGCTTCAAGTCTTACTTTGCTGGGAAGGAGTCTCCTCTGATTGCAAAGGAAGAAGAAAAGCCAGCAGAGGAAGGTGGTGAAAAGAAAGAGAAGGATGAGAAGGCTTTCGTAACCGGAGTCATCGATAAATCTCCTGACATCTCTAGAATAATTTTATTCGCTAGCAACGAGTTTATCTCCGATGATGTTCTTAAGATATCCGGTATGGTTGGGGGGACTCAGTATTTAAACTCTGTTCAGCTGGTAGAAAACTCTCTTGATTGGTCTACCCAGGATAGAGCCTTACTTGCTATCAGAAGTCGCGGTCACTTTGCCCGTACCTTGTTGCCATTAACGGATAGCAGCAAGACCTGGTGGGAAGGGCTCAACTATGTCATCGCACTACTTGGGCTATTATCGGTCTTCGGAATCTATGGGATGTTGAAACGCAAGTCAAACCAGCATTACAAAGCAATGAATTTGGTATAAAAAGGAGCCTTCTATGAAAAAGAGCATAAACATTTTGGCTTCTCTGCTTCTGGTGCAGATAGTTCTAGCCATATTTCTGTTGACGCGAGAGGAACCAACCGCTACTTTCACGGCTAAAGAGCCCTTGCTAGCAGTGACTGATAGCAGTGTTGATAAGATTGTGATCGAGTCTAAAGAGGACGAAAAAGTAAACTCTTTGGAATTGGTCAAAAAAGATGGACTTTGGATGATTCCTTCCTATCATAATTTTCCAGCCTCAGAGAACAAAATCAGAGACTTCTTAGCTTCCATGGGCAGTTTCAAAAAGTCATGGCCAGTGGGCAAAACCAAGATTTCTGCTAAACAGTTTAAGGTGGTGGATGACAGCTTTGAAAGACGCTTGACTTTTTATAATGCAGATAAAAAGCAAAGCACGCTTTACTTAGGCTCCTCTCCTAGTTTCAAAAAGGTTCATGCACGGGTCAATGATGATGATTATACCCATAGCATTGGATTCAACACCTATGAGGCGCAGGTAAATAGTAAAGAGTGGATCGATAAAAACTACTTAGACCAGGAGCGAGCTAAGGTAAAATCTATCGAAATCTCAGGGGTGACGTTTAACAATGAGAGTGGTGATTTTGTCTTAGAGAAGCTTGAAGAAGGCCAAGAGACTGATCGTAGTAAGGTTAGCCCAATTGCATCTAAAGCGATTGCTCCAAGCTTTGATGAAGTGCTAGGTCTTAAAGAAAAGGTTCAGCATGGTGACGAAGTCTTCAGCTATGTGGTTCAAGTTGGTGAAGAGGCTGTAAAATATAAATACTACCAGTCCTTAGTTAAGGAAGAGAAAGCCCCAGAATCAAGTAGCACTGATGCAGGGAATGACAAAAAACCAGAAGAGAGATTGATTTTGACCACATCGAACAGCCCTTTTGCTTTCGAAGTAGGCAAGAAGAAGATCGAATCGCTAATGGGTTTGGATGCCAAGCAGTTAGCTAAAGCTAAGGATGTGGAAAGCCAAGGTGAGAATAAATCAGAGGAGTCGGATGAGAAGAAGAAAGACGCTCTGAATGAAACTCAGAGTGAGAGGTCTTCTTATGCAGATGATGAAGAGTCTGAGCGAGAGTCTCTAGTATTTGCTGAGGACTGAGGTAAATAGCTTCACCCTCCTTCCCGAGGAGTTTCGGTGGATTTCACTGGGGGCTGATAAGGCCCTCCTTCTTGTGAGGGCTCAAGGTGCTTGAGGAAGTAAGTGCAGATTTACTCGATCGTATTTACGGACCTGCAGGCTTTGATGGAATCTGGTCTCAGCAGAGTCGGCATCTTCAAGCATCTGACGCCTTTCGAGGTCAAAAACTCTCCTTAGATCGTAATTGGGTCGTGACCCCCCAAAACTATGTTTGTAGTATTTGTGGAAGAGATAAACTCCAGCTGGCTCAGTTGAGTATGGGAAGCCTCTCTGCGAGCCTACACTGCGATCATGATCACATTGGGGACTTGATCCAGCTCAAAGCTAAGGAGCTTGATCTTCTGGTGGATATTAGGCCGATCATCGAACTTTACAGCTTCTATGAACCCCTTATTATCTGTAAAGCATGTAATTGGATCGATTCTCAGGTCAAGAAAATGCTGCCCAAGGTTCATAAGTTTTTTAGCTTTCCTCCTAAAGACAAGGCTACCTTGATCAAGGAGTTTGGAAAAAGGCGCCATAAAATTGATAAGAAACTGGCCCTACAAAAATGGAAGCTCAGGGAGAAGCAATTTACCGCAAGGCTCATAGGGATAGAGCGCGATCTACTGGATAAACTTGATAGCCGTCAGCGGTATATTGGCTACAATCCTAAAAAAAAGCTATTTCACGGAGCGTTTGAGCGTTTTTCTCAAGTAGAACAAGCTTCTGGACTAAGCTTAAGTTTTCAAGACTTTTTGCACGTTAGTATCGGAGTTCACAGCAAGTGACTCTTCCCCTTCTTTACCAGCTCTAAAGTCTATCGGTATCTTGATTTCAAAACTCGTGTAAGAACCATTTGGTATGAGCCTAATGTTTCCGCCAAATGATTCGACGATATTTTTAGCAGTAAATAAACCGAGTCCAACACCACTCCCTACGGGCTTTCCAGTGACGAAAGGATTAAAAAGAGTTTCTTTTAGTTTGTCTGGAACTCCCGTACCATTATCGGAAACAGTGATACAGATATGCTCAGCCTTTGCTTCAGCTACGATTTTTATCCACTTATTATCAGCTTTTTCTAATGCGTCTTTTGCGTTGTAGATCAATGCAAGCATAGCTTCGATAAATGAACTTTTAATGCAGCTAACATGAACCTCATGACCTGGTATGGAGAACGTTAAGGCGATGTTTTCATACACTAATTGCGAATTACAGAAATATAGGAGGTCTGTCAACAATAGCTCAATGGAATAGGGTTTAAGCTCAGATGTTGAGCTTTTTAAAGTGAACGATTGCATTTTAGTCACAATGTTACTGATTCTTGCGGTCGCTTTTTTTAGTTTTTCCGAAAATGTTAGGACTTTTTCTCGATCTACAGGATCTTGCTTTATGAAGTGGCCAATATGTGAATTAAGCCCATCAATAATTGCTAAGGGGTTATTAATCTCATGAGCTATACCATTTGCCATGTCTATAAGAGCTTGCCATTTGACAATTTCTGCAATCTGGGTCTGTGTTTGCCGCATATGGGTGATGTCTTTGACGATGATCATCAGCTTACATATCTTCTTAGTTTCTGTGTCGATGATAGGCTGCCAATTGATTTCAAAAGTTTTCGATTCTTGCTGAGGCTTTGAGCGATTAATTTCTTTAACTAGGTTTCTCTCCTCACGGTTGAAGCATTCGAAATCCGCCCCAATAATCTTGTCTAGGGCACTCCTGGTTTTCTTGATTTCAAATGCACCTGCATCGGAGTATGAAAACAGTAAATTAGTAGGGCTCATCGAAGTAATGTCATCAACCTCAAAAAGTGTTTTACAGTACTCGGAGTACTCATGATGGATCACCCCACCTTCCATTATGGTAAAGATACCCTGGTTAATATTGGATAACAGCGTGTTTAGATCGTTAGTTTTGATGGATAGGCTGGTCGCTTTCTCTGAAAGCTCCTTTTTCTGTTGCTCAACAATTTTAAGCATTTTTGCCATTTTTTCCCAGTAGAAAGATTTGTATGCAAAGGTAACAATTGAGAGGCTCGTGAAGCCAATTATGGACCAAAACCAAGGAATAATAAGGTCTGCGTATGCAAAACTTGCAAGTCCTGAAGAAATGATACTGATCGTGATAAATATGGTTGCTAGCCAGTAGAAGAATGAGGACAAGCTTAGAGCAAGAACAAAACCAATTCCAGTACAAGATGTTATATAAAACGACTCAAACGCCACTGAATTGATCCAAGAGTTTGTGATAATGCTATTGATGATTGAGGTAATAAATATTCCTCCGGGGATATATCCGTAAGGAGAGTCATGAAAGTCAGTTCCTCCAGTATACATTTCAGGTAAGAGGATGACTGTGTCACCTTTTTTGATCGTCTCGAGCTTGCTAGGAACACTGGAAAAATGCCCAACATGTCGGTAAAAGGCTCTTGGATCTATTAAGTTGATTAGGGTATTTCCACTATTATCGATTGGAAGTGCGGTTTGATTGATATAGATCTGGCTTTTTCTCTGGCTTGCAGAGTCGGCTGCGAGCATAGCTGCATGAGGAACAAAATATTTCTCCTTAAATAAGACAAACGGAGAAAAGGTAAGTTGACCATTATAATTAAGGGTACCAATATTGGGGAATGCCTTTGAGAATATAGCATTAGGCCCATAAAAGAAGCCGTTATCTTGCTTTTTAATGCTTCCTATTGGACTCAAAACTTTAAATTTCTTTTGGAGTGCAGAGTCCATCAATGAGTATTTATCAAGGTCTACTTCGTTTCGATAGTTTATTTTGTTTTTTGAAAGGAATGCCCCTACAATGATGGGCGTTTCAATGGCTTCGATTGCTGCGATGGACTCTTTTATTCTCTGATCAGGATCGGTCAAAAAGCTAAAAATTTTGTCAATAAAAATAACTTTTGGCTGCATGGATGCAATCATACTGAGTAGTTCAGCCCACTCGTGGGTAAACAGATTGGGTCTTTTAAGGGTCGCTAGATCCTTGTCGGAAAAGGCGAATATCTTAATTTTATCACTTAATGTCGGAGATTTATCAACATACCTTTTGACATAGTACTCTGATGAGGTTGAAATTTTAAACCTAAGCAAGCGTCCGAAGTCAGTCTCTGAGACAAGGCTTATGCAGGTCGCGTAGGTAAGAACTATGATAACTGCCCATAGGTACTTCCGCTTTAGCAATGTTTTAAACTTTTCTATATTCATCGATTCAATTATTTCTAAGGGTTCGGTAGTAACATCGGAGCACTCCATATTTTTCTTTATTTTCATCGTTTTCGCGTTGGTTTTGCCGGTCTTTATGCATCCACTATGACTACTAAAAAAAGGTCATTTTTCTTCAAAGTATCTTTGTCGAGAAAAGATTTTTTATCGATTGAGATCATGCCTGGTTTGAGAAAGGTACATAAAGTTGACGCAAGAGATAAATGGGTAATAGGCCCCATATATTGTGCAACCCTTTCCTAGTCTATAGGGTTTTGGTGCAAAGATATTCGGGATGCGAAGAGCCTCCCCTTCCCTTGAACCTAGGTGTTGGCAGTATATCTGGATGGTATATACGAAGCGGGAGCGCTCATACTCTAAACATTCTCTGACATCGATTTCTCAGCTCCCTCAGTGAGATGCGCAAGAGCAGCTAAGTTCTCAAGGGTGCTGGTATCCCCTGATATTTCCTTTCCCATCGCGATATCACGCAATAGCCTGCGCATAATCTTACCTGATCTTGTTTTTGGTAAGGCATCGGTGAAGGTGATTTGATCTGGTCTCGCTAACGCTCCAATATGCTCACACACGTGTTGCTTTAATGCTCCTACCAGACCATCGGGCTTGACTCCATTTTTTAGGGTCACGAAACAGCAAATGGCCTCTCCTTTTAGGTCATCCGGTTTTCCTACCACAGCAGCTTCGGTTACCGACTCATGACTCACGAGTGAAGACTCAATTTCCATAGTGCTTAGACGATGACCAGAGACATTTAAGACATCGTCTATGCGCCCTAAGATCCAGATATCTCCATCCTCATCGATTCGTGCTCCATCCCCAGTGAAATACTTTCCAGGAATTTTTTCCCAGTATTGGGCCTTGAATCGTTCATGATTTCCATAAATGGTCCTCATCATGCTTGGCCACGGTTTACTTATGACCAAGTAGCCCCCCTTGTTGATGCCTACTTCTTTTCCACCTTCGTCAACGACCTGTGGAACGATTCCAAAAAACGGCTTGGTTGCCGATCCAGGTTTCGCAGTGGTTGCTCCTGGCAGCCCAGCAATCATAATGCTGCCTGTTTCTGTTTGCCACCAGCTATCTACCACTGGACACCTGCCTGAGCCAATGACCTCCCGATACCATACCCAAGCTTCTGGGTTAATTGGCTCTCCCACGGTTCCAAGTAATTTGAGTGAAGTTAGATCGTAGTTCTTTGGGTATTCCGGTCCATACTTTATAAATGAGCGGATGGCTGTTGGTGCTGTGTAGAATTTGGAGACCTTGTACTTTTCAATTAGCTGCCAAAATCGTCCCCAATCAGGGGTGCTTGGTGCCCCCTCATACATTAACGTACTAGCACCAAGGGACAGTGGACCATAGATACAGTAGCTGTGACCTGTGATCCAACCGATGTCAGCAGTACACCAATAGACATCATCCTCCTTGAGGTCAAAAACATACTTACTGGTCACTAAGGTAACTCCAAATAAATATTCTACCCACTATTCATGTGTGATCAGAACGCTATATTTTGGTAGAAACGGATGC
>JABSRF010000540.1 GCA_013215275.1 Oligoflexales bacterium
AGAAACTTCACATGAAGTTGAGCAATATTTAGACAGGAATATGCAATTGGCGATATAATTCTGTCGAACTCAGGTTTATAGTGTGTACCCTTACTAAGTACAAAGCATAAAACTTGCTTCGTTCCCTATGCTCGACAGAAATGTGGGTGGATTTAAGTTCTAATTATAAAAATTAATAAAATCAGAAGGAAAGAGGAACAATAGGAATGACAAAGGGTTTAGATGGTAACAAAATATTTCAGGAAGGAATGCCTCCAGCTAGTGATGCAGGCATATTCGGGCTAAGCGACTCACTCGAAGAGTCGAAACTAGTGATCCTTCCGGTTCCTTGGGATGCGACAGCTTCTTACGGAAAAGGAGCAGCAGATGCAGCAAAGGGCATCTTAAATGCTAGCCATCAATTAGATTTAGAAGATCTGAAGTTTGGTAAACCCTATGAGAATGGTATTCACTTGCTCGATGTTCCTGAGGCTATCTCAGACTTAAACAAGCAAGTAGCACCTTATGTAGCAAAGGTCCGAAAGAATACTGATCTTGGTGAGCTTCCATCAGAAGCCCATGTTAAAAAAGTGAATGAATGCTCTGATGAAGTAAATGCTATGGTCGAAAATACCTGCGCAGATCATCTGGAAAACAACAAGTTTGTTGCAGTGCTTGGAGGTGATCACAGCTCGCCTTTGGGGCTTATAAAATCTCTAGCTAGGAAGCACCCAGAGTTTGGAATTTTGCATATTGACGCCCACTTTGACTTAAGGAATGCCTATGAGGGATTCGCCTATTCTCACGCGTCCATTATGCACAATGTGCTAAGAGAAGTTCCAGCTGTTCAAGGTTTAGTGCAGGTGGGGATTAGAGATTTTTGTGCTTATGAAAAGGCTGAAGCAGCAAGGCAAGGCAACCGAGTTGAGGTTTACTATGACTCAGAAATGTTTGCAAGGAAGGCTGAAGGTCATACGTTTAAATCTCTAGCTGAAGACATCGTCTCTAAGCTTCCTAATAAAGTCTATGTATCCTTTGATATCGATGGCCTTAATCCAAACTATTGCCCGGGAACTGGAACCCCAGTTCCTGGAGGGCTTGATTATCATGAAGCGTGCTATTTGTTAGAGGTTTTGGCCTGTTCCGGAAAGAGGATCATTGGCTTTGATCTTTGTGAAGTCGCTAGTCAAAATGAAGGAGATGAGTGGGACTTTAACGTTGGATCGAGGGTCCTATACAAGCTATGTGGAGCCTTGTTTCACTCGCAAACGAGTAAGCGTTAACTTGCCTTTTTTTCAGATATTACTGTGATGGTCATGGTTTGATTGTGGAGTGCACAGCTGTCTTTGATATTAACGATCGGTGAGATTTCTCCATAAGAGTAAAACCCTAACTGATGAGTGTTTTCGCCAAGCTTTTCTTGCACACTCTCTATTTCATCGGCAGTCCTTTGACCCAGGATCATCTTACGCCCTACACAGCTTATAAGCAGGGCAAAGCTCGCTCTTCCTCCCGTATCAACCTTAGCAATACCGGCTGCTTCTCCAGCAGCGTCGATGATATGGTCAAAGTTTGCGCGCATGAGCTGCGCGCAATAGCCAGTAGGAACATCACCTGCAAACGTCATGGTTTTTTTGTCCTCATCCACAGCTAGTACTGTACGAACTAATGCCTCATCTTTTTTGCCCTCTGGGTAGACCAGGATTGGGAACAGGAGGGCACTCCCTGGTAGTTTTTGGCTATGCTCATCACCTAGGTATTTTTTGTAAAGATCCAAGGCGGATTCATCATCTATTTTTTCTAGTACATTACCATTTGATGCTGATATGGTCCTCACTGGTCCAAACTCATCCCAACCACCCACAGAGCCATGACCAATATCTAAGTCACCATATAAGCCGATGAGGGCAAGTTGTCCAGATTTAGCATTGCCATTTGCATAAACATAGGTTTCAGTGAATCGGTCGCGATCTCCAGCCAGTCCACCTGATAAAGGAACAGCCTTACCTAAGCCTGACTGAATCCCTTTGACAAGTTCAGAACCGTTTACTTTAAGGCCGTCAGATATGACAATCACCCCTCTGAGTCCTTCAGCGGGTAGTTGCTCAGCAACCTTTTTGCCAGACTCAAAAGAAGCCTCTGGGCCCGAGCAAATTTGAGTTGTTCTAACCTTAACCTTAACCTCAGCCTTATCGAACTCTATGGCTGTTGCTGAGAGGGTATCCTCATAAACATCATCATCATAGATTTCCCCAGCCGAGGTGCAGCCTACCAGGTTAAGGTGATCTTGGTTTGTAAATAATTGCTTTAACAGAAGTTTCCATCAAAAAATGTCGTTTAGGTTATGATGATCCTTGTAATATGGGACTTTTTAGTACCCT
>JABSRF010000541.1 GCA_013215275.1 Oligoflexales bacterium
GGAAATTCGGTGAAGGTTTTAGTGCTCTAAGCCCTACGCACCATGGCGGCGGTGCGTTTCCGATCAGACACTAGATAGCTGTTTCGTGCAATTCCTGGGGTCGAGACAAAATGTCCCGATACAGAAACATTCGGTTTTAGAACAATAATTAAAAATGCATGAACAAGATTCTACTTTATTACTGAAAGTCAAAAAACTTTGTAGTATATATCCCCTGCTTCGTAAATCGCAATTCCTGAAAGGATTATTAAATGTACCTCATGAAGACTGCATTTTTATTATCAATTACTTTAGCTTTTCTGGTAGGCTGTGACTGGAGAGATACGAAAGACCGACCCTCAAAAGACAGTCAATCCTTAAGTACTCCTTCAAGCGAGAACGATTCAGACTCTGAAAGTCATGATGACGAGCACCCAAGCCCCTCCTCAGAAGAAGATAAATCTGAGAGTGAGAAGACCCCTGATCTTGATTCCGATTCCGATTCCGATAAAGCAAAGAATCCTTCTTCCTCAGGGGAAAGCGGACCTGTGCCGGAAACAAGCCCTTCAAAGGAAACCACGAGTACAGACACTTCATCACAATCAAGCAATGAAGACAGCAAAACAAAGGTGATGAGTGAATACGTGCCGTTGACGGAAGAAGAATGGAAAACCTCAGGTATCCTTCTCTTAAAGGACAAAGATGGAACTCTTTTTAAGAAGAACTATAATCTAATAGAAGATGACCTAAACATTAGTTTTCAAAATGGTGCGCCAGCAGATTTTGTCTTTTACAATGACTGTCCGGGCACCACCTTGGGAGATACCAGCGCTGCCAGCAAACTGTTGTATAGCATCGATTTCCATGCAACTCGCCAAGAAAAACCAGTGAACTATATATGGGTTCTTCGAAGTGAGGGACTTAAGTTTAATGCATATAGCTTGATCCCCAAGAATGTCCCCACTCTAATCATCGATAACTGGGAAATGATTAGAAAGCAAAAGGTTATCGATCAGATTTCAAAGGCCTCTGTTTTTATTTCATACCCGACCTTCCACTACCTAGATGAAACAGATGTCGACTTCTTAGCCTCCTTAGGCCCAGAGTACATTCGCTGTACAGAATACGACTTTAAAGAAAGCATCAGACACCCTGAGCTAAGACTCTTTGAAACTGGCTTTAAAGAGGGACGCCTAGGTATCTTTATGGAGCAGCCTTCGTTTACTCCGGTCACGAATGCCAATCTAATCAGTGATGCGGACATATCCTTAAGATATCTCTTAAAGGACTTAAAGTGGGACAAGAATAACCTTTACTTTGGTTATTTCAATCGCGAAACTTATAACGAGCTAGAGGGGAGCTGGAGTGATCTTATAAACTATGCTGCCTTAGCTAGCGTCGTTTCGATTCTCGAGTCCTTAGAAAAAGGCGAGCTGCTTGAGACGAATATCGTCATTCCAGCCACTGAAGAGCAGTTTAATGATATCAAATCCAGGCTTAAGTCAGTTGCTAACTCTTCTCACCCCTTGGCTGCTAAGGTCAAACCGATCATCGATGATTTGAAGCTTGAGTATATTAAGCTATCCAAAGATAAGAGCCGCGTGAACCTAGAAACTAATAGCACGCCAGTGCCAGTTATTCGCATTATAAATCCATTTCCACTCGCAAAAGAAAACTTGCTTACCATGATGCAAATGAGTAATTCATTTTCTGGATTAACAGGTGATCAGTCTTTTTCCGAGGGTTTGCAATTTGGAAAAATTCCTTTCTACCAAATCATGCATTGGAAATCAGATTTGCATGAGTATTTCACTGCCTACTTGAAAAAGATCCTAGGTGAGTCAAATAATCTGGTTCATTTCGTAGCCCAGCTGGCACAGAATAGTTCGGTTAGTGGGGATTTTCTCCTAGAGAGATCAGAGGAAATCTTTAAATACCACGATAAATGGACCCAACAAATGCAGCAGGTGAGCCAAGATATTTACGAACATAAAAACCTAAAAGACACCTTAGCTCCTGAGATTTTATCTTTAGTTGATTAAATGCCTATGAAATAGGCCGGAGCACCTTTGTGAGGATCATCCTGCCTCACTTCCCCTTCATAACAATCTTTTTGTTTTCTTCATCCATCAAGGTTCTGCTTTTAGGATTATAAAAGATAATTTCTATAGGCGATCACCTCAATATCAAGATAATCTTTTAACCCAATATTAGGGCTATTTAAGGCCTTCTTTATGGTATCAATTTTAGTTTGCTTGGAGACTGCGTAATTTAGGTTGAACTGACTAATTATGATATCTAGATAGTCGCTGTAGCGAAATGTAATCGCCAATCCCCCAAATATTCGCTTTAGCACGTTTTGGCTGGATTTTTTC
>JABSRF010000542.1 GCA_013215275.1 Oligoflexales bacterium
TTCGAGTTTGAAAGGGAAGCAGTTAAGGAGAGTTCCATTTTTAATTATGGTTTTATTATCTCGATCACCTATGAGATGTTCCTATTAAATACCTTCAAGATTTGGCAAACTTAGGTATTTGAATTTGACTTAAGTGCAAAGCAGTGATTAAATGCGCTCAATAATAAGTTTTAAGCACCTATTAGCGTTCCTTACTGAAATTGTGAAAATTTTTTTTGGCTGAGCGGACAGTTTTTATACCTACTCTAATGCCTTAAAAATAATAAAAAAAAAGGCATGAGTCAGGATCTAGATGAGCTAAAACCTTCCACTGACTTAAGGCAAAAAACAACATTCTGGGCAGTGATGCTGATTAGTGTTGAAAAAAAACTACCGGGCTTGTACAACTTGTGCCGGACTTGAGATTGATAAAGCAAGATTAATAAATGCGTCAGATAATAATTTTCGTTTTCATCTGGCTAGGCTTCTTCGCAAAAAAGGTGTTAAATGGATACCCAACCTCAGTTTAGTAGGATTCGTAATATTCTCTGGCCTATTGCTTCTTTCGAACTTAAGAAATTCCTCCCGATGGTTGTTATGATATTTTTCATTGCTGCCAATTATAACCTCCTTAAAATTGTTAAAGACTCAACCGTGGTTCCCGCTTTGGGAGCAGAGGTTTTACCTTATGTTAAAGTTTGGATGATGTTACCAATGGCAGTTTTAATGACTGCCTTTTTTTCTGTTTTGGTTCGGATATTTAATGAGAATCGGGCCTTTTACATCATCCTGAGTGTCTTCCTTTCCTATTTTATCCTCTTTGTTTTTGTCATCTACCCTAACCGTGAATTCTTCGACCTTAATATGATAGCTGATTTTCTTGTGGGCATTTTACCTCAAGGAGGTAAAGGATTCGCATCGATGGTCAGAAGTTGGTACTTGGGTGTCTTTTATACCATGTGTGAATTGTGGTCCACGACGGTGCTGTTTGTACTGTTTTGGGGCTTTGCGAATCGAACCACCCCGTTGCACGAGGCTAAGCGTTTTTATGCTTTGTTTGGATTAGCGGGCAATAGCTCTGGAATTGTTGCGCCCATATTTTTTAACTGGGCTAGCACTGTCAGTATCTTTCCGAAAAGTTACCTTAAGACCAACTGGGAGCAAACCTTAGGGGTCGTTTGTTTAGCTGTTTTCGCAAGTGGTGCGATTACCACTGCTATTTACTACTGCCTCAACCGTTATATTATCGATCATTCGAAGGTCGACCAGCACAGCAATGGTTTCGCAAAGAAGAAAAAGAACCAGTCATCATTCTTCGATAGCATGAAGATGCTGGCAAAGAATCCCTACGTGCGCAACCTAACCATTGTCGTCCTTAGCTACAATATCATCATCAACCTGACAGAGATCATCTGGAAGGATCAGATCAGACAGCTTTATCCAAGTCCCTCTGATTACGGCCTCTATTTCGGAAAGGTCATGATGGTAACAGGGGTTATGGCAACCCTTTCTGACCTGCTTGTGTGTAGCAATGTCATTCGTAAATTCGGTTGGGCATGTGCAGCCATGGTAACGCCTATGATCCTGATGCTTACGAGCGTTGGCTTCTTCGGCTTCATCCTCTTCGACAGTTATTTCGAGTCCTTTTTAGTTCATCTGTTGGGCCTGAGTCCCCTTGCACTAACAGCATTCTTTGGCTCAATGCAGAATGCTTTGGCGCGTGCATCGAAGTACTCACTATTTGATGCCACTAAAGAGATCTCATTTATTCCTTTAGATCCAGAAAGCCGTATCCAATCTAAGGCAGCTATTGATGGAGTTTGCTCACGCTTAGGAAAGTCCGGTGGAGCAGTGATTTATCAAGGCCTCTTCATGACGGTCGGTTCCCTTGGTGCCTGCGTACCTTATGTTGCTGCCATCGTTGGCGGTATCATGCTTCTATGGATCAATGCTGTTAAGCAGATGGGTTTTAAATTTAACCAACTTACGAAGCAAAGAGAGCAAGAGGCTCAAGAAGCCCTTCTTCCACACGATCCTGTGCTGGAGCAAGATGAGGCCGAATTACCAGAAGTTGCACCAGTGCCAATCGCTGTGACCAACGGCAAAAGTGGTGCCCTGGTTTAATGCAGGCGTCATCACCACCAATGTCATCACCACCAATGTCATCACCACCAATGTCATCACCACCAATGTCATCACCACGCGAGATTTGCAAAGCAAATGTCGTGGTCAGGTGATCTCAAGCAGCAATTGAAAAGATTCCCTAACCCTCACTCCGTTCGGGGGAATGACATTAGGTAACTCCAAATAAATATTCTACCCACTATTCATGTGTGATCAGAACGCTATATTTTGGTAGAAACGGATGCCTT
>JABSRF010000543.1 GCA_013215275.1 Oligoflexales bacterium
TCACAGGTTATCTAAAGTCGCCCTGCGAAGCGATGAAAATTTTTCTTCTGCACTTAATCTAGCAATCCGCCTTTTATGATTTTGATCTATCAAAGGTTAGGTATGCCGAAAATGTAGATTTAAACATTGCATTTGATGCCTTTACCTATAACAACCATATATATTTTAAGGAAGAAATGAAGTTCCGGCTCTTAGCTCATGAGCTTGAGCATGTGAGCCAGTATCTTAAAGATCCATTTTTTGCTGAAAAATACCTTTTATCAACCCTTGCTGCGTTAAAAATTCACAAAAACCTATCGATAAAAACCATTCATGCAAGCAATGGTTACGAAAAAGACGCAAAACGTAAGGCCCAGAGCTTGCCTTATATCGGTTCCTTTTACTGATATGTTCAGATCAAGCTAGAGACCTTTTCTATCTTCACTACATCATCAACACTCGAACAGGTAGAATACTGTTTTACTTTTTAAAAATTCTTCTGTACTCATAGGCAGGTAGTGGCTCAACCATTCCCCAAATAAGGTGTTATATGAGTACCAATTTTTTTAGTAAAATTAACTACTCCGCTGCTAATGAGGATAGCAATTCTGAGCGTGGTTTTTTGTCAATTAAAGGCCATGATCGCGTTCTATGTATCACTGGCAGCGGTGCTCGTCCATTAGACTTACTAGTGGATAGTCCAGAGTCAGTGCTCACGATAGATTTCAACCCGACCCAGAGCAGCCTTTGTGAGCTGAAGGTAGCTGCTTATAAAGAGCTTGAGTATGAGGAGTTTTGTGCTTTCATTGGCTTATCTCCCAGCACAACCTCAAAAAGAAAGGCCACTTATAAAGCACTCAAGATGCATTTGAGTGCAGCTACACGCCAGTTTTGGGACCTTCACGAATCTGAAGTTGAAAAAGGCATTCTTTATTGTGGCACTTGGGAAGCATTTATGCAGGTAATGGCAAAGTTTGCTGGGGTTCGATCAAAGACCTTAGTTCGTTTGTTTTCCTGTGATGATGTGCACGAACAGTATCAGATTTGGAAAAATGAGTGGAATGATATCATTTGGAAGAGTTCACTTTGGATATTCTCCAAGCGATTTGTCTGGAAGTATTTATTAAAGGAACCTGGAATTGACTACGTTCCTAAAACAATGAATATATTCTGGTATATGCATGATAGGTTTGAGCACTGTGCAAAAAACTTTCTTTTTAAGAACAACCCTTATGCTCGCCTGCTACTTTGGGGGCGCTACCACCGGGAATCCTTACCACTCCATTTACGTCAAGAGCATTACAGCACAATCAAGAATCAGCTAGGCGCATTGAAGATACAAACCGGTTCCTTACTTGATCTACTGCACCAAGATAAGATGAAGCAGCATTTTAGCGCTTTTTCACTCTCTGACTTCTCTTCCTATGCAGACCCTGAGCTTTATCAAAATATCTGGGATGGGGTCATAAAGGCCTCGCAGGATGGTGCCAGAGCTTGTGAAAGGCAATTTTTGGTAAAATATGATCCTAGGGAGCTTTTTCCTCTTCGCCTGCATCGCGATGTGGACATTGAGGAGAAGCTAATGGAGCAAGATGATACCTTTATCTACTCTTTTGTCTGTGCTACCGTTAGGAAAACTCTGCAAAAATGCTAAAAACTGGTCCTTGTGTTTATATGCTCATGTGCAGTGATAAAAGCCTGTATACAGGTTGGACAATGGATGTAAACCGGCGTTTCAAGCAGCATCAGCAAGGCAAGGCAAGTAAATACACCCGTGCAAGGCTGCCTGTGGAGTTGGTCTTCTTGGAGTACCATTGTGATAAAATTGCAGCAATGAAGCGAGAGTGGCTACTGAAAACCTTTAACCGCAAACAGAAGCTAAGCCTGATCGAAGGTAACCCCCTCCCTAAAAGTATTTGAACTCTAGCAATCATTGGTGAAAAAGCTAAGGGTGTTATAATCCCAACGAATATGATTATGTAGTCTCCAGTATCCTTTTCGATCTTATGCTGGGGATATTGAATTTACACAGCCGAGAGTCGGAGAACGCTTGATCGATTACAACACGGAAGGGCTAGCGCATATTGGAATCCTTCCAGAAGTTCTGGAGGATGTAAGGCGAGATGCCTTGAATGATAAAGATTTGGAGCCTCTTTATCGCTCAGCTGAAGGCTATATTAGGATGTGGGAACGAGCAGAACAGCGGGCACAAGAAATCACTGGTACAGTGATTCCTTGAATAGTCTACATAGTGATATGAAGTGGACCCCACTGTCCAGACCAAAAATATCTTCGTATAAGTAAAACTAAAACTTGTTATTGAATGCTATAATGAACCTCAACTGGCCTCTTATATCCAAGAGCTTGATGA
>JABSRF010000544.1 GCA_013215275.1 Oligoflexales bacterium
GGGTAGGACATTTATTTGGAGTTACCTTAAGGAGAGTTCCATTTTTAATTATGGTTTTATTATCTCGATCACCTATGATCCACCTGTTATTGAGTGTGGCTTTTTTCGGCTTTGGAACAGCGTGTTCTACAGAACCAGAGTATGAGGCCATCAAGACTGTTGATACAGAGAATGCACGCGTCAACAATGGAGAAGCGGGCAATAAGCCAAGAGTAAGCACAAACTCTTCCGGAAACAACTCCACTGGAGGGGAAAACAACTCCGACTTAGGTTCAAACTCTGTTGGCAACGGCAACGCTAATGACAGCGATGCGGAGCAAACATCTGACACAGACGAAGAAAGCTCTACCATGGACCTGGTTTTCACCTGGGATGCACCGGCAGAAACTGACATCAGTTCTTATAAAATATATAGTAAGATGGGCGACCAAGCAGAAAGCCTTGTGTCTGAAGTTATGGTCTCAAACCTTAACCTGACTGTCCCAGCTATACCCTTACCTTAACTGCTGAGCAGGTTAAAAACTGGGAAGGAAGCTTGGTTGACTTCACATTAATGTCAACGAACCCTAATGGCGACTCTGACCATTCAATGGCTGTTCAAGTCAATTTTTAAAACCGTTTTGATCATCAATTAAGCTTTCAACAAGCCCTCGGTTTTTTAATACCGCATTTTCAACCCTGCATAGCCCATCAGTTACAGTCCAAATAACGTCAAAACCAAAAATTAAGCTACGCCACTCGCGTTTTTGCTGGCATTGTGTTTGCTTAGTCTTTCCAAAGGAAGGCCTGGGGTCCAAAGACAGAGACTCTCTGATACACTCACAAATCAACTCAGAATGATTTTTTGCCTCTGCTGAAATAGCTTTTAGTGCTAATTCACTGAAGCTCACAGTGAGCCTTAAATCTTTAATAGGCTCAACCCAAGCTGTTGTAGCACTGGTCAAGCTATCAGCATAGGGTAGGTAGGGTTTTATATCCAACACAGGCGTTGTATCCAAAAAGTCTCCCCCTTGCACCACGATATCCACGTGCTCCTTGCGGTAGTGGAGCGCTAGTAACTCAACCACGGAAAGGCCAATAGGGTTTGGGCGATTGGGGGATCGTGAGGCTAGGGCCCCCACCTTTTTTTCTCCTCCTAATCGTGGTGGCCTTACCAAGCCAACCCGTTTTGTTGCGTTGTTTTTATGAAAAACAAACACGACCCAAATATGGGAAAACCCTTCTAGCCCTCGCACACTCTCTTTGATCTGAGCCCCCTGATCATATGGCAACTGGATGACTGCCCTGGCTCTCCGGGCCAAGCCAGGCTGCCTGGGGATTCCAAACTTCTGCCCATAGCAGGAAGTAATTTTACCAATGGGCTCAAGAGTGATGGGGTCCATCATAAGTCAATCCTATCTGCTTCTTAGGTGGAATAAATGACATAGCACGCTCAGCCATGGCAGTAATGGTTAAGGAGGGGTTGACTCCAGGGTTTGCTGAAACAGCTGATCCATCAACCACATATAGTCCTTCATATCCAAAGACCCTATGTTGGTGGTCAATGACTCCCTCGTCAGGACTTGCCCCCATACAGCACCCCCCAAGAACATGAGCTGTAGAAGGAATATTGAGGATGGTTTCGGTGAAAAGGTTTGTGACAACCCCTCCTACCCGTTTGCCAAAAATCATGGCTAAGTCTGTGGCCTCGGGGATTGAAGCTGTTGGCTTTTCCACTCCAGCTTGCACCTGGGAAACCAGACCCTTGCGAAAAAAAGTAAAGAAAGACCTGCCTCGACGAAACCTCAAGGTGCCTTCTAAACTACGCATATAAAGCAGGACCTGGGTATGCTTGGCAAAGTCCCACAAAAATAATGCCTTCAACCACTTTCCTGGATGACGCACAAAACTGCGCAAAGTTGCCATAAGCCGCCGCAAAAAAGTAGACCCAGGAGCATGAGGAGCCAATAGAACACGAAAAAAGCCAGAGCCGCTGCCAAACCGTACAGGCTCTATGTGAGAGTGCTCATCAGTATGAATGATGCTACTTATTGCTATCCCATCAGAAAAATTCACATCTTTTTTAGGCACCGTGACCCCAATCACGGCTTCATTATTCGTTCTGATCCCAAAACCCAAAGCATCTGACAGCTTTGGCAGCCCATCTGGATGCTCCTTAAGTTTCAATAGCAGGTCTAGAGTCCCCATAACGCCACCACTAAATACAATCTGTCGGGCTATGATAGTCCGCGTTTGATAGCCTAGCCCTGACGCCTTTTCACGAATGGTGACCTCACATAAGTGACCGATATTTTAGTTTCAATATTACAGCAGGTTACGCACTATCTAAGACTTCCAGTGTTGACGGTC
>JABSRF010000545.1 GCA_013215275.1 Oligoflexales bacterium
ATCCGTTTCTACCAAAATATAGCGTTCTGATCACACATGAATAGTGGGTAGAATATTTATTTGGAGTTACCTAAGTGGATACCAACCTTTTGTTTGAATTCTCAGCAGGCGGAAGGATGTAGGAGCGAGAATTCTTAAGGTTGAAGGCCAACCTTAGCAATTGCAGCATGAAAAAACCTTAACAACGAAACACTTCAGTTAGAGAGTAGCTGCATTATGCCTGCAAAATACTTATCGGCATTGCCCAGAGGACCATAATAGCTTGGGACAAACTTCTGTTCATAGTGTTCAAAAATTGGAAAACTTCGTGGTAAAACACTGAATTTATGCTCGTTGGAAAGCTCGAAAAAAGGAGTGTTTTGGCAGCTTAGGCTTGAAGAGCTCTTTTGAGAAAGTCTAACTCTTTTTGCAGTTTTTCGACCTCTTCTATTTTGCTGCTATAGCCGCGAATATTACCGTTTCTTTGGAGGCTCACAGCCTCTTCATAGATTTTTTTGATTTCAGTCTCTTTTTTCTTTACTGGATCTGGTTTTAACCATTTAAACATTTGCAAACCTCCATATTTCTTTTCTTACCATTGCTACGGCTAGGCAGGGTAAAAGGTTGGCTACAAGCTCTACAGAGGGGGGTGCCAAGGCAAGGGATAGAGGTATAGGTATTAAAATTAGGGGGTTAAAAGGAATGAGGCATGGTTGCTCGGCTATCAGTAGGATTTATTGGCTCAAAAGTTTGCTCTCGTCTATCTCAGCGCGAGGTTTTTCCTTGTGGTAAATATAGGCTCCCGCACCTGTTGCTAGCTGGAAGGATTCAGCTTGTTTTTGACCTGAAGGAGCGGGCTGATTTGTCAAAACCTGCTCGAAATCCTCCTCGAACCAAGATTCGCAGTCATCATCTTCGATATCCAACACCAGCTTTCCTTCTATGCTGATTCCGCATTGTTTTTCCAGGAAGCTTTTTATTTCCTGATACCGTGGACTTTCTGCGTTTGGGATTACAAAATGACGCCATGCTTCCAACTCCAGTTTAGACTGAGTGAGCCCTAGGCTATCAGGATTTTTAACCACCCCGAGTTGCCTGTGGGTCAGTAATAGATTCTTGCACTCAGGGTCTGAGAATTCCTGATCTTCAATTTGGTAGTAGTCTCCGGTAAGCGAGATTCTCTCATCTGACCAAGTATCAAACTGAAAACTTGAGTCGATCTCTTTATTTTTTGTACAAGTTAATTTCCAAGATTGTTCGCCTGTCATTTTTCGGCGTAGGCTCGGACCTTGCCTAAAGTTCTTTACCTCCGTTTTTTGTTGGCAAGCAGAGCCAATCAGGTTTGCAATAAAACCGAACAATAAAATTTGAATCATAGTTTTATTCATCTTCGATGCCTTAATCTTATTTTAGGAGGCCACTATATCTATGATAATATATAAAAAAATAAGGAGGCAATAGCAGGTATGATTAAGAATTTTAAGACCTCTGGAATCCTTCACTTAAACATGTTTATTTTGGGGGGGAATTGCCTTGCCTTCGAATACACCTTAAGCAAAATTTCTTCCGACTTGCTTGGAGACTCTGTGGAGCAATGGTCACTCACCATTGCTGTCATGATGTTCTTTATGGGCATTGGTTCCGACTATCAAAAAAAGATCGCCAATAGATTCCTAGTCGATAGCTTTATCTTTATTGAGTCAATGATTTGTATTATCGGATCCCTATCTCCATTGATAATGTTGTTTGGATTCGCATACACAAATCAAGCTTTTCCTTTGATTCATTATTCTGTGATCGGAAGCCTGGGTTTTCTTGTTGGTATGGAAATTCCGATTATTCTGCGAATGAATGAAAAAAACGAAACGAGTTTAAAAGATAACCTCTCTACCTTGTTGAAAGCTGATTATATCGGTGCTTTATTTGGAGCTGTGGTATGGACTTTGATTTTGAGAAAGTACTTTACGATCACCGAGATATCTTTGATTTTAAGCTTATCATGCCTCTTGGTAGCCCTTTTAACCTATCACTTTATGAAGAGCAAACTTTACTATGCTAAGGGGCAACAACTTGCCTTTTTAATAGCGCTGATGATCTTGGTAACCCTTGGCTTTAATTACAAGGAGTGGGTGATCTATGCAGAGCAAAGATTCTTTAGTGATCGAATTGTCTATAAGGAGACCAGTCCCTACCAGCATATCGTGCTAACTGAATCTCGAAACCATGAAATATCTTTGTATATCAACGGGCACCTTCAATTTAATAGCTTTGATGAACACATCTATCATGAGCAGAAGTTTCCACAAAGTAGCACCATACTAAACTCATCTAGTATCTGAATCTATTGATAGTCGAAACCATAA
>JABSRF010000546.1 GCA_013215275.1 Oligoflexales bacterium
ATGGTGAATTTGCTCATGTATCCAGTGAAAATCTTGAAAATTATGCCATTATAAAGGTCACTTGATTAGGGACTAAGGCATCTTCGATAAAAATCAGGTTTTTGTTGCTTAAGTTCTCACCCTCGTAATAAAAGTTGTCAACAATATAAGACTGCCTTTCACTCAAGGTCTTCAGCTCACCAAACTCTTTGTCGTTGGTGCTTTTTCGCTGGATACTGACCGTTTTTAATTCAACCTTAAATTTTTCTAGCATTATTTTTTTGGTGTTTCTTGTAAGGGTAACAGCTGCGGTTGGAGCCTTAAAATAAGAGGGGCATACTAAAATCCAGTTGTCGGGGTTTTCAGATAACTCTTTGCCAAACTGGCTCCAAATGCGTGATGCAAGCATTTCGGAGTATTCTCTGGTACTCTCCATGTCACCATATTTCATCAATGAATACCGTTTACCTTCATGCTCCATAAATGAGTCTTGGTTTTGCGAGTTTACCTTTAAAAGTACAGATGTATGGTGATTGCAAGAATACAGATTACTGTATTCTTGTACGGTTTTTTGGTCTCTAGCGTATGAGTCACTGAAAATAGAAGAAAAATAAATAACAGACAGCAAAATACGTACTAAACAGTTTTTTCTTAGCACAGTAAAATCCTCTCGAAATGGATTGAAACAACGACCCTTGACCAGGATAAAGGTTTTCTTTTTTTTAATTTTTTTTAACGAATTGAAGGTAAGAGGTTAAAGTTTTGATCCATAAATAGATCGATGTTGATAAAATGTTGTACGGAGTTTTCATAGTAAATCCCCTATAAAAAAAGGGCTCATAACTATATTTGTAAGGTTTAAGCGAATGTATGGGGAAATGCAATAAGAAATTATTATAAAATCTTATTGCATTTTTTTTAACGTGTTTTTGCTACCAGATTTAGTAAGAGAACTGATAGGTCGGTGTTGCTAGATAAATAATGATTAAATGTGCTGTAATGATTGGAAAGCTTGGGAATAGGATATTTTAGTCACAATTTATTTTTCGAATAATCCACTAAATTAATTGAAAATTCAGACCACTATTTATTTCAACATTAACCCACCGAATCTGAAATTGGAGGAAAATGGAACGAGTTAGAGGAATCGACCATGTCTCAATTTACAGCAATAACTTTCATGCTATCTCTATTGGCTTGTGGCCGGGAAGAAGCTTTATCAGAACGAAACAGCATTTCTGATCAAGAAGGAGTCCAGGAATTAGAGGTACAGGCAGATCCAGGAAATGATTCGGAAATAGATCCATTGAAAGGGGAGGACTTACCAAGGCGTGATGAATTGAATGATGAAAGTGCGTTACCACCTATGGCCACAACGGGAGCATTTTTGACTAGCTGCTACCTTCATGGTCAAAAAATCCTCTGTGCACTTGAGGATGACGGAGTCATCGCTGATGAGGCTGAGCTAACGTATCGATTGGAAATAAAACTGTTTGCTGGTGATCGGCACATAAATGGCTCACATTACCGGGTTAAGGTTTTGACCCATGACGATTAGATTATCGCAGAACTTGTGGTAAAACAACAAGCTTAATCAGTCACCATCATCCCCGTCTTCACCATCGTCTCCGTCTTCACCATCGTCTCCGTCTTCACCATCGTCTCCGTCTTCACCATCGTCTCCGTCTTCACCATCATCCCCGTCTTCGCCATCATCTCCGTCTTCACCATCATCCTTTTCATTTTCTTTACCATCATCATCATTTTTCTTTTTGGAGTCCGGAGATTCGTCGTCCATCATTGCTTCTTTGATTTCTGTGTCGTCATTGATGCGTGGTCGTGCATGAAACTTAACTTCGTCGATTAATGATTCTAGTTTGCTGGGGAAGTCGATCTCAAGGATCAAGTTTTGCTCATCATCAAAGTAAGCCTTTGAAATCTGCTTCCACTCATCACCTAATTCAAAATATGCATCATCCAAAAAAGCTGCTTCAAGGACCGATGGATCGAGTACGCAATGAGCCTTACTACTTTCTGAGGACCCTTCAGATTCGAAAATTTCACATGAGAAAAGGTGTGATCCTGAGATGACGACGGGACGCTCAGCAACAATATCCTCTTCGTCTATCTCCATGGCCTCAGAATTGCCTCCCTCGTGTACATTCATCGAGGTTTCATTTCTGGATTGACTTGCATTTTGACTTTCCATGGTAAAGGAATCACTGCACCCATACAGGCCTAGCAGGATTAAAACGAAAAAATACATAGTTCTGGTTTCCTAATTTGTCGCTGTAGCGAAATGTAATCGCCAATCCCCCAAATATTCGCTTTAGCACGTTTTGGCTGGATTTTTTCTGCAGAT
>JABSRF010000547.1 GCA_013215275.1 Oligoflexales bacterium
ATAGCATTCAATAACAAGTTTTAGTTTTACTTATACAAAGCTATTTTTGGTCTGGACAGTGGGGTCCACTTCAATTATTTGGTTGATCGACGATAAAGTGACCAATTGCTGGGATGTATAAACCAGCCGTATTCATATTATCAATGGAGATAACATTGTTAGTGTCCCAGTCATTAATGGGGCTTTTGCTTAGGTGCACAGCATAGGGTAAAGCATTGATAGCTGCACGATAGCTTAATTCAGCAATACTCTGATCCACCCCTGGGCTTCGGCGCATCACCAACATCTTGTAGCTGCTCAGTTGCCCATTAGAATCGGGTGTTTGAACTAGACAAGCGTAGTCGTCTACTAAACCGACAATATGGGGCCCGATACGATCCACCTGTTTGACTGCATTGCTTGTAAAGATATCCACAGCAAAGGGCTGGCCGTTCAAAGTGCTTAGATCTTTTTTGTTGATTCTCAACTCGATGAAGTTACCAGAAACTTCCAAATCATAATCAAACTGAGTGGCCTCAGTGCCCTTAGTGAGGGGAACGAACTGCTCGTCCTCTAAGAGATATAGGCTATTCGCAATAATAGCAAAACCATAGGAAAAACTAGCAACTGGTACAGAGCTTCCGTCGGTGGGTAGGGAAAACGAGTTAAAAAATACATTTAGATAAGCAGGATCTTCATTTTCAATGAGCCATTCTGATGATAGCTCGATAGCGATATGGTAACTTTGGTCATTAGCAGCCCATGAAAATGACCTAAGGTCTAGGTGGGCCAAGCCATCGGAATCCTCAGGCTTATCGATGCCTACAATTGATTTTGCAGACCAATCGCTCAAGCTACCATCAATCACGATCCCTTCTGCAGGAAGCAGGCCTGGAGCTGGAATCGGGTGAGCACATGCAGGAAAATCATGGTCCCGACCATCATCGTTACTTATGATTTTTCCTGAGCTAAGGTCAATCTCCTTCACACCCGTGCCAGTTAGCCAGTTTCCGCTTGGTACGAAGCTTCGGGGATCTATCTCATCAGCAACGGGTATGTTTTGAGTTGTTTTAGCTTCTCCGGTATCCTCCACAGCGCCTGGAGTTTGATTATTTGTCGGGTTGTTGACAGTGTCATCTGTGGCAGGGTTGGTTTCTCTGGGATCGTTTGAGGATTCGCCACATGAATTAATGAGGATGAATAAAAGACATATTGCTATAGCGCGCCAGAATCTAATCATGTATCTGGTAAGGTCCAATTGTCCTCGCTCCTTTTTATGTTCAGATTCGGAAAAAAAGGTGCTTAGGTTTAAGGGAGTAGATAAAATATACGTAAATACGGACTATTATATGAGCTAAACCGAAAAATTCGCCTTCTCTTTTTGGTCCCAATGCTTCTCGAAGCCACCTCAAGAGTTGTTCACTAAATATCTGTTTGAAGGATCCGATATAAGGATTATCTCCAAGTATCCAATCATGATTTATGGCAGTAGCCATTGAGGTTGTATGTCTAAAGCCAGCAAAAAGGAAGAACCCATAAGCAGTGCTGATGCGCCTTTGGCAAGTATTCATGCTAACCACGACCTAATCGTTTTGCTTGAAAAGTCAAAGCGAACGTCCGAAAGCTTAATCTACCATTTGCCCAACCTAATTATGATAATTGACCGAAGTGGTAGAATTCTTAAAGGAAATTTTCAAATTGAAGAAATCATCAAGCCGCTGGGTGAGGAGCTGCTTTATTTTCCCATTTCTCGACTTTTTTCCAATGATGCGTGGAAGCAATTTAATCGTCATTTGTATGAGGTTTGTGCCTCTGCTAAGCCGGGAAAAACGGTGGAATTTGAGCTTTTAACTGATGGGATTAACCTAAATGTGAAACACTATCACTGGAAGCTATCCCTACTTGAAGGCCTAAAATCACAAGTTCCTCTAATCACAGTGGTGGGCCATGATATTACCGAAATAAAAAAAATGTTTCGAGAGATCCAAGAAAGTCACGAAAAACTCAACTGTTACAGTGAAGACCTAAAAAAGCTGATTGGTGTCATTGATGAGCAAAACAGCCAGATTATGGAGTCTTCTCAGTTGGTCCAGCTTGGAGAAATGGCCGGTGGTATCGCACAGGAAATTAGTCACCCTATTAATGCACTCAAAACTCATGCTGATAGAATGAATAAAGCTATTTCTTCTGAAGAATCTGGTGCAGACAAAATTGAAGAGTCCACTCTGTTGCAATCAGCTACGACCATCACGGAAACAGTTGATGAGGTCTCTCTGTATTGGTTCCCCGTGAACTGGACAATCGAAATAATTGCTAACCAATTTTTTCTTGGTGGCTCTGCCCCC
The DNA here is from genome assembly GCA_013215275.1 of Oligoflexales bacterium. Classification (GTDB taxonomy): domain Bacteria; phylum Bdellovibrionota_B; class Oligoflexia; order Oligoflexales; family Bog-1112; genus JABSRF01. Next base: position 2,325 of record JABSRF010000547.1, read on the forward strand.
AAAC
>JABSRF010000548.1 GCA_013215275.1 Oligoflexales bacterium
GAGCTGGCATAGTTCACCCAAAAAGCTCAGACTATAGGGGCTTAATAATGAGATCAACCTAAGTATGAAAGGCTATAGTTCGTCCATTTCAGCCTTCATAGAGTGCGCAATCACAGGCCGGAACTGTACTAAAATTAACCATCAATGGGTAGGACATTTATTTGGAGTTACCCTATACCTTATTCAGATTCAGGGCTGGCAGAGTATGAATTTACTAAGCCAGATGAGCTTGAGCTTTTTTGTAAAGAAACTTCGGTGGATGCAGTGGCTGTTTCCATTGGAAATATTCACCGTCAGGAAGAGAAAATGGCGGTCATAAATTTTGACTTACTATCAACGATTTCAGCGAAAATAACCACCCCTTTGGTGATTCATGGAACGTCTGGCATTCATGACGAGGATCTGAAACGACTCTCTGCGACACAGGTTGCGAAGTTTAATATCGGTACTTGTTTACGACAAGCCTTTGGAGGGAATTTACGTAAATATATGAACGAAGAACCTGAAAGATTTGACAGGCTATATTTTTTCAAAAAAGTGATGTCAGTTTGCGAACCAGTTGTAGCAGAGAAACTTAACCTTCTATCAAACAACTCAAACATTTAAGAAAGTGGATCAAATGAATAGAGCGAAAATAGGAATTGTTGGCTTAGGTCGCTTAGGGATAAAACATGCTGAAAACTTAAAATATAGGGTTCCAGGCTGTGATTTACATGCAGCTTGCAGTCTCGATGAAAAAGAAAGAGAATACGCTAAATCAGAGCTAAAAATTGAGCAAGTTTATGATGACTATACTAGGTTCGTGAATGAGTCTGATTGTGATGGAATTTTTATAGCTTCTAGTACCTCTGCTCACGCCGATCACATTGTCAAAGCTTTGGAAGCAAGAAAGCATGTTTTTTGTGAAAAGCCAGTTGGCCTCACGATGGATGAGTGTTTGAGGGTGAAAAAAGTTGCAGAAAAATACCCGGAGCAGTCGCTGCTTATCCGCTATGTAAGAAGGTTTGACCCCCACTATCAGGAGGCAAAAAGAAAGATTGATGCTGGCGAAATTGGCACCCCCTATATGGTTCGTGCCCAAACAGTCGATATGGATCATACCGTTCCTTTTCAAATAAATTACGTTAGCCAAAGTGGAGGCGCTTTTCTTGGCATGAATGCTCATGACATAGATTTGGCTCGGTGGTTTTTGGGAGCGGAGGTCAGAACGGCATTTTCTATTGGAGGTGCTTTTAAACATCCGCAGTTTGGTGATCTTAAGGATGCTGATAACGTCACAACCCTATGCCAGCTAGATGAAAAAAAGATGGCTGTCATTATTGGTAGTCGAATTGCACAACATGGGCATGACAACTTTACGGAGATTATGGGGACAGAAGGAAGCTTGATCGTGGGCGCAACCCCGAACAAAGACAGAATTGAAATAAAAGACAAGCATGGTGTTCGCACTGAATGTGTTCAAGATTTTTATGAACGCTTTTCTGAAGCTTTCCTTCAAGAGGCAATTCATTTTGTGGATTGTGTTCAGACCGGTAAAAAGCCTTTAGTAGGAATCGATGATGCGATTAAAATTACTGAAGCTGCAATTGCTTTTACCGAGTCCTTTCATAGCAACGAGCTCGTAAGGATCGACTAGCGAAGACTGTGGACCCTAAGTCTTCTACCTGAATATAGGGAAAAGCCATATGGAAAGAGACATTAAAATAGCCTTGGCTGGTACGAGCTGGTGGTCGGATAGCATGTATATGCCTGCTTTGTCCTTGCATCCTAATGCAAAGGTGACTGCAGTTCTTGGTCGTAATCTTGACAAGGCCCAAGGCTTTGCAAAGAAATGGAATATTCCATCTGTGTATACGGATGAGAATTTGTTTTTAAGGGAAAGCGGGGCAGATGCAGTTATTATTGCTACATCGAATAAGTCTCACTACCCATTGACCATAAAGAGTTTGGAGGAAGGTAAGCATGTGTTATGTGAGAAGCCGCTCGGTATGAACTATCAAGAGGCTTCAAAAATGGCTAAGCTAGCAAGCAAGCTTAAACTCATAAGCATGACTCCCTTCACCTATCGCTATATGCCAGTCAACCGTTATGTGAAGCATTTGCTTGACACTGCTTATATAGGAGATCCGCTTCATTTAAATATGCGTTATTATGCTTCATTTGGGCGTCATCCTGAGTATTCTTGGAGGTTTGATAAGGACCAATCTGGCTCAGGTGCACTGGGGGATATTGGGTCGCATTTCCTATATTTAGTCGCTGTAGCGAAATGTAATCGCCAATCCCCCAAATATTCGCTTTAGCACGTTTTGGCTGGATTTTTTC
>JABSRF010000549.1 GCA_013215275.1 Oligoflexales bacterium
TTCGAGTTTGAAAGGGAAGCAGTTAATGAGAGTTCCATTTTTAATTATGGTTTTATTATCTCGATCACCTATGAGATGGCTCTATCATATACATAGGGAGATCAAATGACCTAAGGTCGCGGATCAAACATCATATCTATTTTCAAAAGCATCAATCCCCTAAAAACAGAATGCTCCACAGTCATATTGCGCGCGTGGGCCATATTGTCTTGGGTCATGAGCTGATAGCTTCACTGGAAGAACTTCACTTGATTAAAAAGCACCGCCCTAGGTTTAACGCTGTTGGCAAAAGGCAGGCATTTAAGCACTATATTTGGCTAGACCCCAAGAAGTTGCAGTATGTGGTGAGCAAGAAAAACCACCAAAAAGACCACTACCTCATCGGTAGCTTTGGGTCCAAAAGGTCTGCTCTACTATGTAGCGATAGCCTACCTGAAATTCCCAGGGAATTTAAATCTGAGCGGAGTAAAAAGATTTGGATTAACAGGCTCTTGAGAAAGCATGAATACCCCAAAAAAAACCTCTCTTTGACTGTTAGTGGGCGCACAGAGGGTGAAAGCTGTCAAGTTCACATACAAGGAGGCCTTTATCAGGGGTACAGTTTCATTGGACAAGGCGTCGAGCAATTTCAAAGGGAAGAGTATCCTGATATTAAGAGGCTGATTTGTTCATACCTAACAAAATCCAAATACAGCTGAGTTGATGCTTTTCATGTCCAATCCTTGTGTTTAAAAAATAAGCTCAAGGTTTTTGGTTAAAATAAACTATCTTCTTTCCAAAAATCAACATACATTAGCAAGCTTCATTGAGACTGCTTAGATTTTTACCATGCAGAATCAGTTCAAAAGTTTTGTCACACCATGTCATAGAGGTTTTAGTTTTATGGTTACAATTAGGCATTTTATTTTGCACTTTCTGGCTTGTTTCTTGAGCTTAAACCAAGGACCTTCCCGCTGTGAGGCAGCAAGTCATGAAAAATTAAAGGCCTTTAAAAAGCTTGCTGCTGCTCGGGACGCTGTCAGTTGGATAGATTTTAGAGCTAAGTCGCACACAAGTGATTACACCTATCATGTAGGATCGTTGACCTCAGGCTCCCTAACAGATCCCGTCACCGGGTCATCACATAATCGTGAGGCATCGAAATTGAAGCCTCTCCTGCTCGTTTTGCCAGGTATTGGTGGCGTGAGTTTCTATGATCACATAATAGCTAAATACTTCGTGCGCAAGGGTTATCGCGTAGCCATCAGTCACACGATCGATGTGAAGAATTCATTGAACCCTACAAAAGTGGACTCCGTCCTCCAAAATAATGTTTTATCCAGTATGAGTGTTCTTGATGCCCTGACCCAGTTTGATGATGTTGATGAAAAGAAGATAGGACTTCTTGGTTCAAGCTATGGGGGAATTCGTAGTAGTTTTCTTCTAAAAGTTGAAAAACGTATATCTGCCGCAACCCTTGTGGTTGCAAGCACGCAATTTGCAAAAATCCTTGCCACGTCAGATTTTTTTGCTGTTAGATATATTAGAAAAAGGCACATGCAGCAACTTGGAATGACCTCGATCAAACAGTATGAAGAGTATATTCACGAAAAACTGCCGTTTGAACCACACGATTGTGTCGATGATGCCGGCAATGACCATCACTTAGTGATAAGGTCTAAGTTAGATGATGTAGTCCCTGCAAAACTACAGGAATCATTCGCGCTGCAGCTAAAAAATGCTCGTCATGTTTGCTTTGAAAACTTGGGTCATATTGGCTCCTTATTTTGGTATGTCACCGCTTACCTTCCTTACACTTACCATTTCTTTTGTGAAAGATGGGGAGAGGTTCCAAAGGAGGATCCTCATTTTAACGATTGGAATGATGATGACTTGGAAGAGGCTTTGCTTAGCTGGGATTAGATCGAGCTACAATTATTTGGCGCGATTAATCCTGCAGTCAATTCTGTTAAAATGGTAGCTGAGGTATCCGTCAATAGAATAGCTGATGCCTAAGGAATGTAGCAGTCTAGTTACTTTTATCAGTATCAAGAATTTTTATTTATAAGGACATAAGGCTTGAATCTCTACAAAATTGTAACCCTAAAACAATGGAATGATAGTCAGCAAAAGGAATATCTTGTGGTGGGCTCCATGGATCAAGAGTTTATTCATTTTGCAGAAGAGGAAAACTACCTGCGAATTGGAGAAAAATTCTTCAAAGGTCAGGAAGTCATGATACTGTTATTAGAATCCTCTAAACTAGACCCTAATCAAGTGACCTTTATAATGGCATAATTTTCAAGATTTTCACTGGATACATGAGCAAATTCACCATA
>JABSRF010000055.1 GCA_013215275.1 Oligoflexales bacterium
AAAATATGGTGAATTTGCTCATGTATCCAGTGAAAATCTTGAAAATTATGCCATTATAAAGGTCACTTGATTAGGGATTAGTTTGCTCTCTTGGTTTTCATCAAGATAATTGCAAGCAGTGCTGATCATTTTTTTAATCATGGTGATATCAGCTTTGAGCTTTTCCATACTCGATCCATTTTGCCAATCTGAACCGAAGTCAAACTCGTACATATTAATATATGCTTTAGCTGCTAAGGTATGAGATAGGCTTGCTTTTCCAAAACCTTTTGGACCATAGACTAAAAGAGGCATGAGGTTCATATCTGCATGCTCACTGAAAGACTCCCAGTCTTCGGTCATAGAGACAAAAAGGTCGCCTGCCTCGTATGCCTCCTGGGGCCCAACATAAGGATCTTCATTTTCCTCTGCCTCATACTCATAAAACTTGAAGGGGCTTTCTTCCTGTGATGCTTTGGAACCTCCACCACCTTGTCCCATAAGCCCACTTAAAAGAGCCTCCAATTCGAGGGCTTGCATTTCCTCATCACTCATTTCCTGAGGCTTGTCACCCTCACTGCTTGTGTCTACCTGCTCTTGCTCTTGCTCACCATCCCCATTACTTTGGTCCGAATGCTCTAAGCGGCGTTTTTTACTTAGTGGCTCTCCATGAGCAATACCATATGCTGATTGAAACAATGAAAAGGTAAGTAACATTCCTAAATGCTGCTTTGTAAAGACTCTCATAACATCACCTCTCGAATAATCAGCATAATTGTCAGACTAACAAACGTAGCCCTGTGCTGAATGGTTGCAATGAATGAGTTTTCAAAACGGCCTATTGAAATCTCCTGACCAGCTAGCCAGATTTCTATTAGATAGACTATTTTCCGAGGCCGAGTCAATATTTTTGTCTAATAAAAAAAAAATGGAGGGAAAAAAATAAGGTCACTTAGCCTATTAGCACATAATTTTACTAGGCTTTATCGACTCACAAAACTTTGTAAGGTTGTCGAAGTATCATCATCTAAATTGCCTTGGTCGATGATTTCTTGCAGAATTTCTTTTATTTTACTCGCCGGAACCGCATAATTTAACTCCATCCAAATTTCGGGTGAATTTTCAGAAAGGATCTGTGAGAGGTAATCAGAGTTTTGAACTCTTGAGACCTTCGGAATTTTACCAGTCCATATGATCCCCACGACTTTTCCACTTTCTCGGTCAACAATAGCAGACCCTGAGTCTCCATGGGAAACATCGCAACCAAGAGCAAATGACCAAGCTTTGTAAGGCCCTGGATTCAAGATATCCGGATCGGACATAAACCTAAAATCTCCCTGTTCTGAAAAAACCTTACAATCGGAATCCATATTCCCGACAATCCGCCTCACCGGATTATTAGCAACTCCAAAGCCAATTGTTAAAAGCTCTTGGCCTGGGTATAGGTCCGAATCAAAATCCATATTGAGGCTCACCTCAGATAAAAGCTCAATATCTTCTGGATTCTTCACATCTATAGCAAATAGAGCAAAATCAATATCAGTCCAATGACCGAAAAACTTCTTACACACGAAGCTTTTGCCAAGGAGTTTAAATTGAACATCTCTCCCTAGGCAAGAGCTAGCCCGTGGCATAACGTGGTGGTTGGTTGCAACAAGATGGTAGCCATTGTACTTTCCAACATAAAATCCCGTAGCTCCTCCGACCCTAAGGGTTGCCAGAGCCGCTTTCTGAAAACTGGGTGGATACGATGATAGGCCAGAGCGAGTCAGAGTTTTCTTGCCCCATTCACTGCCAAGTTGGTAGCGGGAGTCAAGCTCTAACAAACTCTTTATTTGATGCCGGGCCTCCGAGTCACCAGGCAATAGGACTAAATCTCTCGCTTGACCTGAACTTTTTCCAAAGCTAGGTTGACCACTTAGGCCAATGTAACAGGTCATTAAACCAACAATTAAATTGAAAAGCCTCATGCTAAAAATGCCTCCTCGATCCTAAGGTTTTTATTTGCATAAACTGGTCGCTGACAGTCCTAATTACGAACTAACTGAACTTGCTCAAGTAATTGACTCGGTACCAGATCGAACACGATTTTATAAGGTTTTGCCTGGATACGGTAGGGATCGAGAGGCAAGTGCCCCCAGGAGTCGATGCCCCCAACACCCATTTGCTTCCCATCGATATTTACGTGAATCTGCTCCATCATCGGGAGCTGATGATAATAGGAAGTCCCTTCTAGCTGTGCTATGGAGTATGGTTGAGCGCTTGCTCCAAACAACCGATCTGCTTGAACCAAAAGGCCCTGACCGCTTTGGTCTAGAAGCCCAAACCATCTTAGATCTAGTTTATTGCCATTTTCCTGCGGTCTAATATACTGGTGAGTTTGCTCTATCAGCTCTTTTTTGTAAAACCTTATCTGGGTGCTTTCCTTGCGATCAAGATAACTCTCATGAGGCCCCCGACCGTACCATGAAATGAATTTAAATCTTTTTGGGACCTGAAAGCTTAAGCCAATCCTGGGGATTTCGGCAAGTTCTTCTCCAAGAGGGGTAAAGTCCATACTGACCGAAATGGTCCCCTTGGGGCTAATGACAAATTGATTGCTCGTTTTGGCGATTTCAGCTTCCTGGTCAAGAAGGCTTGCCTTAACTAAGATGCTTCCATCTTCCGTTTTGGAGTAGGAGATGGAATGGCAGTTTAGGCCTTCTGAATAGGCTTTCCACACCCCCATGCGCCAATGTATGTTAAAACCTCTGTCATTATCTACAGGTGCACGCCAGAAGTTATTCTTTAAGGCCCCAATGATTAGATCTTGATCTCTAAAGCGATATTTTTCGAGAGCACAGGTCTGCTTCGAAAACTCAACATCGAGGCTTGAGTTATTTATGCGAATGTACTGATCGGATTCTTGGACTGTTAAATCGTTAGCATTGTTCTGGATGACGCTTAACTTAAAAGAGCCTGAGTCTGCACCCAGTTCAAATTGCTCCCAAGCAAGTTCATGATCTTTCGGAGCCCATAAGTTGGCGACTTTCTGATGGACTGATACCGTTAGATGAAATTCATGCTCATAATCAATCCACTGCTTGAGGCCACTAAACGATAATTCCCCAGTCTTTCCGGGAGCAAGTGCATAGGTGCCATAATCTCCCTTTAGGAATACCTTACCTTGCTTACGTAAGACCCACTTTATGAGAAACTGATCTAAATTTGTGAACAAATAGTGGTTGCTTATTTTGAGCCTTAGGTTCTCAGGGTCACCCATTTTAAATTTAACCGCTTGTTGCACCTTTTTTGCTTCATACAAACTTGGGTGCGGCTTGCGGTCAGGATCTACGATACCATTAATGCAAAAATTTCCATCATTTGGTTTATCCCCGAAGTCTCCACCATATGCGAAGTAAGGCTTGCCATCAGAGGACATTCTTCTAAGCCCCTGATCGACCCAGTCCCAAATAAACCCGCCTTGCAGTACTTTTTGAGAGTCAATGAAATCCCAATAATCCTTGAAATTACCTAGGCTATTTCCCATTGCATGGGCATACTCCACCATAATCAGCGGTCGATCAGGCTCTGAATCAATGTAGTTCTGTAAGTCCTCAATCGTTGCATACATGGGGGACACAATGTCAACCAATGGATCTCCAAATGCTTGCTCATATAAAAGCGGCCTTGAAGGATCACGGGATCGGGTAAAATCTGCCATTGCCTTATGGTTTTCGCCAAAGCCTGCTTCGTTGCCTAGAGACCAGATGATCACAGAAGGGTGGTTTTTGTCTCGCTCTACAACACTTTGCATGCGATCAACACAGGCATTCGTCCACTCTGGCCTACTTTTCGGTAAGCTATCCCTGATGCCATGGCTTTCGAGGTTGGCTTCATCAACCAGGTATAGGCCGTATCGGTCAGCTAATTCATACCATTTGGGGTCACTTGGGTAATGGGAGGTCCTCACCGCATTAAAGTTGTTTTGCTTGATAAGCTTAACATCCTCAAGCATACGGCTTAGGGGAACTGCCCGTCCATAGTCTGGGTCATGCTCATGTCGATTGACCCCTTTAATGGTTAAAGGCTTCCCGTTGATCCGTAGCTGCTTATCAATTATTTCAACTTTTCTAAATCCAATATAGCTGTACACCTCCTCAATGACGCCACCCTCTGGGTTTTTAAGCCTAATTGCAACTTTATAGAGATTTGGGGTTTCGCCAGACCATTTCTTCGGGTTTTTAATGTGTGCTTGTAATTCTAAGCTTCTTTCCTCATTTCCTTGCCACAAAAAAGAAGAGCTTCTAAGTGATTCGTTGAGAACTGGCTTGCCATCAGCATCGGTTACCGTCGCCTCTACGAAATATGATGGGCTTGTGCTTGGAGCATAGTTTTTTACCTTGGCTTCGATGTGCAATAATCCATCATTATATGCCTCGTCTAAATCCCCTTTAACGAAGAAGTCACGGATATGAAGGTTTGGGGTAGCCATGAGAAAAACATCGCGAAAAATACCGCTAAGACGCCACATATCTTGATCTTCAAGATAGCTTCCATCGGACCACCGATAGACTTCCACAGCAAGGTGATTACGCCCCGATATTAAGTAAGGGGTTAAATTGAACTCTGCGGGGCTCATACTATCTTGGCTATACCCAACTTTTTGGCCATTGACCCACAAATAAAACGCTGATTTTACTCCAGCAAAATGAATAAAAACTTGCTTGTTCGAAAAACCATTCGGTAGGTCGAAGTGGTGTAGATAAGAGCCAACAGGTGCAGTAAAATTTCTACCGTATTCTTCATTGGGATCGTAATCAGTGGGAATTTTACCATGGTCTCCTGCAGGAAACGGGTAGGTCATATTGGAGTAAATGGGTAAGCCAAACCCTTGGAGCTGCCAGTTTCCTGGAACGCTCACCTGAGACCAATCAGAGCTATCAAACGCAAGTTTATAGAAATTTTTGGGGCGAGAGTCAGGGTTAGGACTCCAATGAAAACGCCACATGCCATTGAGGCTAAGAAATAAGGGAGCAATGGCACTTTCTTCACTTTTTTCGGGCCTCTCCAAAGCTGGTATCAAAGTGCTATGAGCTGCTTCTCTGTTTATTGCAAAAACGCTAGAATCGTTCCATTCAGGCTCGCTTGCCCTAGTTGATCCACTCAGGACAGTCAAACAAAGAACAAGGATTCGGCTAGCATGTTTCATAAAATTTCTCTTTAAATCTTAATGATTTGCTCAACTAATTTTTACAAATATATCAGAACTCACCATTGAGTGACACAAAATTTGTGGAGGCTATTGCTGATTTTTTAATCGATATTTTGCTTTTTACGACTTTTGTTTCCATTATACTGATTGCCGAAACGGTATTGATTTCCATTCTAGGAAAAAGCAGGTATAAACAGCTCAAAGTGAGCTTGTCATGAAATTCAACCTTATGGAAGCATATGTTTTTGAATATTTTACAAATCATAAGATCGCAATGTTTAAGCCTAGGGCTTTTTGTTTCCCTTTCGGGATTTTATTCAAGCTATGGCATGGCCATTAAGCTATACCCAGGTGGAACTTGGAATGACCCATCAGCGATTGGTTATTCTTTTTGGAACAACTACTTATGTGATGCTCTCCAACAGCCTGCACTGAATGGATTCCATAACCCAGGAAGCAACTTTGGCTTAGCTGCCTATGGCTTCCTCTTACTTACCCTGGTTTTTTGGTGGACGATCCTGGCAAAAATCACAGACTCTCACTCAAGACGCCGTGCAAAGATCATTAGAGCTTGCGCGGCAATGAGCTGCCTTGGTCTGGTCGGAACCATAGTTTTTCCTGCAGAAGCCCGCCTTCTTGGCGCCCACTTTACGGCTGTGGTCTTCGCAGTTTTCGCAGGACTAGCGGCAACATTGTTGCCATTCTTTGGCTTTTTAACGGAAAAGAGCAATAAAGTCTTTGGTAAAATCGGCTTGTTGCTGTGCTCTCCAGTGTTTCTATCCATTCTTGCTTATGCAGCTTATCACATAAAAATCCCTTTCTTCCACAACGACACACTGATCGTCAGCATGCAGAAAATCTCGGTGCTTGCGGTATCCATGTTGAGCATTCTTACTTTGGTGAAAGAACTTCAACTGAATGACAGTAAATTTCGCTTAGGGCAAATTGCCTTGCTACTACAAAGGTCATTGTAGGGAATACACCAACTCTTTTTGCCCATCTAATTCAAATTTATTTTAAATATATTAAACCCTTAAGCAAGGGACCTTCAAGTTTGTGAGCCAATTTTACGATGGGGATCATAGGAGACGAGATAAGAATCAAATGGACTGAAAGTGTTATGGGAAAAGTTCTAGTCATCGACGACGCAATCATTCAAAGGGCTCAGCTCAAATCAATGGTCTTGGCCGCAGGGCACGAAGCCATTGAAGCTGGAGATGGAGAAGAAGGCCTGGAAATGGCTTTGAAACATCGTGACGATCTTAGTATGATTTTTTGCGATTTCAATATGCCAGTTCTTGATGGCCTCTCCCTGTGCACAAAGCTATATGAGGACGAGCAGTTTCCGAGCATCCCCATATTTATGATCACAACTGAAACCAGCCAGGACTTGAAAGAGCTTGGAAAGAAGGTTGGTATCAAGGGTTGGATCATCAAGCCGGTTCAGCCAGAGGTTATCGAGCAACTTATCAGGCAGTTTATCTAGATCAACTCAGCCACATCCCCTCTCCAAAGTTGGATACAGTTCATTTATTTTTATGATTACCATGGCTTAGGCTTATTTTTTTGGGTAGGAAAGCTAATCAGTTTTGGGTCACCAAGCTGAAAGTCGGCACCCCTTACAAGACTCCAAAAAAATTTTTCCGCTTCTTTTTTCGACTTAAAATCAGCGTACCCTCCTCGAAACTCCTTCAGCTCTGGGGTGGTGTACTCAAATACAACTCTATAGAAACTTTGATGGAATTCAAACCATACTTTGTTTACAGTCACAGCACCGAGATGCCCCGGAAATGCCCACAGCAATAGGACCCCAAGCAAGACCATACTAGAAGGGAGCTTAACGAGCCAGGATAGCACTATCTGCAATCGTTGCATATTTTGGCGACCTTTCCTTATTTCATTCTAAGGATCGGACACATATGCTGCCTAGTTAACACCGTGAGCCTAGAAGACGCCACCGAATTGATTAATGACAATGTGCGCTGGCTAGTGTATCCCAAATAGGACAGCTGATTCTGGTAAGCGCTATGAAAGGATACCAGGACTTGGCTACAGAATATGTGCATTGACAGGCTCCTGGCTTCTATCGGCCAGTGATCTTAGTCTAATGATTTGTTTCCTGATAAAGAGGCGTTAATGGCAACTGAAGAACATACACTCGACGTAACAAAGACCCGTAAGCAATTGAATATTCAGGAAAAAAACGAAGACCCCGGATTTTTTAGCTTTGAAAACCTATCTTCCCTTTTCGTTTTGGTCATTGTTGTGCTTGCCATTCGCTGGACTATTGCGTCCCCATACTACGTTCCAACAGCTTCCATGGAGCCTACGATTAAAGTTGGCGACAGGTTGCTAGCCTTCAAGCTAGCCTACAACTTTAAGATTCCATTCTTAAGCACCAGTATCTTTGAGTGGGGAAGCCCTGAGAAAGGCGATATCATCGTTTTCCGCTACCCGAGAGATCCTAGCATTGACTACGTAAAAAGGGTCGTAGGTGTCGCTGGAGACCGGATTAAAATTGTTGATGACGTCCTATACGTGAATGGAGTCGCTCAAGATCGCATGGATTACAACCATGACCGAGAGGTATTAGAAGACATAGAAGACCATAAAGAGCTTAAACTCTTGTTTAAAGAGCAACTTGCAGAAAAAACGCACTGGACCATGAATATGATCCCAAGCTCACGTCACTTCTCCCAGAGCAACTGGCCAATAGATGGAAGCTTTTATACAGTTCCAGAGGGCGCGGTCTTTGTCTTCGGAGATAACCGCGATAATTCGGCTGACTCTCGCATTTGGGGCAAAGTTCCCATTGAAAACATCCATGGCAAGGCGTTATTTGTGCTTTGGAGTGCCTATACCCCCAAAGACAGTCATTGGACCTTAAGGTTTTCAAGGTTTGGCCATTGGCTGGATGGTGATGTGCCAAATTCTTAATTTATTCTGAATATTAGTAGATTAGGAACTCTTAGCAAAAGGTAAGAATACCTTCTATCCTTCCCAATATGAAACTCAGTCAAACATTAGCAAAATATATAAACCTGCTTTAATATTAGAGTTTATTAATTTTGTTAAATTTTTCTCAAACAAGCCGATTACTGGTATAGGACAGCTTTGGTAGGTACTAGGGCTTTTGCCTCGTGAGTACAGAGTTGGAAGAGTCCAAAAACTTCTCATAAAATAAAGTGAGAGGATAGCTAAATCAGAGGAGAGGATTATGACAAATGATTTCATATTTACGAGAGAATATTGGACAGGAGACTCTCGAGATGGAAGCATCGTAAATGGAGACGGCTATCACTTTTTTCGCATGGGTGAAAAAGGACTGATCGTTGAAGCCTATGAAATGTATGAAAGTGAAGATGGAGAAGAAGTCGTAACTCCTTTGCCTGAAATGCATAATGTCAGCTGGATTGAAGACTTGGGCTTCGATGACCTCGATGCTTTGGACCAGATTGAAGAAAGGGAGTTTGACCGTATTCGCAGCTCACTCGATGGACCTATCAGTAGCTAGTAGAAACGACTGAGATTAGTACACTTCGTCCATTTCCTCAGAAAACTTCTCTGCTTTCTCTCGATTTATCAAAATATGCTTATACCATGATACCGTGTGCTCGATGAGCCACTGGTTTGCCGCAAATTGCGCCGGAGGAATTAATTCATCGCAGTAATCAAGCAGCTCTTGTTCGGTTCCTTTAGGGTGCGCACGCATCCAGGACTTCACTTTGCGTTTAAATTCATTTCTATCAAACATCCACACCTCTTCACTACTAACTTAATATTGACCAACTCAATCCCTGCTTTTTTATTTCCATGCAACGCAGGATTACATATAATTTGAGTTTCGGCATTCGCCGCAAATGCTTTAAAAAATAGTCCCAGCTTACAGGAAAAGGTTCACGGTATGGCTTGCCTCTTACCCCTTGAGAATTTTGTCAATTCAGAGAATATTAGAAATTTTGACCAATACCCCGAAGATTCTTTTGACCTCCTAGGAAAAAACCTAGAAAAATGGTTAAAACAAAGGCTAGAGAGTGTGGGGGTTACCGATAAGCCCATAATTAAAGGCCAATGCCATCCAAATGCTGTTGTCGAAGGCCCTGTGTATGTTGAAGAAGGTGCGATTATCGAGCCATTTGCTTATGTGAAAGGCCCTGCTTTTATCGGAGCACAGACCGAAGTTCGTCAGGGAGCCTATATAAGGGGAAATGTCTATGCAGGTTTTAAATGCGTCATTGGGCACACCACTGAGGTCAAAGGCTCAGTTTTCTTTGATGAGGCAAAAGCGGGTCATTTCGCCTATGTTGGTGATTCTATCCTTGGGTTTTGTGCAAACTTAGGAGCTGGCACCAAGCTAGCAAATCTTAAAATTAAGGGCAAAAGCGTTTCATTTAAAGACCCTATAACTGGTAAGCCAATTGACACTGGCCTCCGCAAGCTAGGAGCAATCATCGGAGATCGAGTGCAAACAGGCTGCAACTCTGTGCTATCACCGGGAAGCCTTCTGCTCCCAGGCACTGCCGTACTCCCTACGGTTCACTTTCACGGAACATTGACTAAAGGGTGGGCCAAGTAAAAGCTTTGGTTTAAGAACCGCTCGCTTTTTTCATTTTCACAATCCGAAAGGCATCGTCTAAAGATTTTTCTTGGGCATAAATGATCTTTTCCACTTTACCATCTGGACTGATGGTAACATTGCCTTCAAAACGCTGCGCTGGTAGGCCTGCTTTCACTCTTGCGCCAGCCATACGCATCTCGCAGTTTTCCCTGCTTTTTTTGATCGTCTTTGCCATTTCCCTTAGGGTTTTTTCAAGTTTACGCTCACTTTTGAGCCTTTTCAGATATGATTCACGCTTCACTATTTTCAAAGCATCCCCTTCGATCCCAAAATCCTCTTTGACCTCAGTAGGGGTTTTCATGTCATCAATCTCTGGAAGTTGGGTGATTTCTCCACTACCTCCAAGCCGAGGATCGGCTAAATCTTTACGACACCATTTAAGCATGTAGTACTCATGATTCACTGCCGTTTCCAGATCATTATTTAACCATATTTGGCTTCTCAGTTCGTCATCTGCGGAAGTCTCAGTCTGAAGAATAGCCACCCCATCATCATTTAGGCCTATATCAGATCCGCCAACGCTCCCTTTTTTATCTAAGGTTGTATCAATTTCTTGTACTTTTTCTGTAGTGGTACAAGCAGCCATGGCTCCCAAGGACAGCACAGCGCTTAAAATTTTAATTTTCATGAATGAGCTCCCAAAAAAAGTAAGATCTTTCCAACAAACGGTCCCAGCCAGCTTACAATTTATCATTAATTTTTTACAGAATCTTTAGTGGCGTAGGTTTTTCTACATCAGATCATATAAGTGAATATACTAATTTATCACCGCCTATGAAAGCATTTCCACTAAAATTTTACGATCGGTTTATACTGTCTTGAGAGCTCATCCAAAAAACCCATTCTTATTAAACCTTTCTAGAGGGGAGGCAATGGTGCGCGTAACCGATCAAAGAGTTAGATTGCCACTAAAGTTCATCATGATTGCTGCTTTGACACTCGCTACCAGTAGCGGGGCCTTAGCAAAAGAGTATGTGATAAAAATGAAGGAGGTTCAGTCTTTTCAGGACACATTATCAAGTTTGGGCTCTGAGAAAAATCTTAAGGTTGCTGATACTCATGCAACCGGAAAACTTGTTCTCGTCGACTTACTTGATGAGGGTGAAAAAGCTGTTGAGAACAGAATTAAGCAGCTTAGTGCGTTAGAGAACGTGGAGTATATTGTCCCAAACATCAGGTTTCATACCTTTGATGCACCCAATGATCCGGAATTGTCTTCTCAGTGGGCCTTAACCAAGGTCAATGCTCTTGATGCATGGGAAACCCAGGTGGGTAATTCCGAGGTCGTCATTGCAGTGATCGACACAGGGATCAACTGGAAACACGAAGACCTCATCAAACATATTTGGGAAAATCCTGCTGAAACTCCCGGTAATGGAATCGATGACGATCAAAATGGCTTCGTCGATGACGTTAGAGGCTGGGACTTCAGGGACAAAGACAACAACCCTGATGACGAAACCTCTTCTCGCAACCCAGGACACGGAACACACTGTGCTGGCATCATTGGAGCAGTCAGCAACAATGGCAAAGGAATTTCTGGAATTGCCCGGCAAGTGTCCCTCATGCCCGTAAGGTTTTTAGGATCAGATGGCTCAGGCGATCTGATGTCAGCAGCAAAAGCTATCGACTATGCGACGAACAATGGTGCAGATATCATCAGTGCTAGCTGGGGAGCTCAAGTATCTAGAGCAAATGTTGGTCCAATTCTAGAAGCCATACAAAGAGCGGAAGAAAAAGGAGTGATCTTTGTTGCTGCTGCAGCAAATGATGGGAAAAACAACGACACAAGAGAGATTTTCCCAGCAAATGCAGGTTTTGACAACGTTATCAGTGTAGCTGCTTCTGACCCGAACGATCAAAAACCTTCGTGGTCAAACTTTGGTAAGTCCACTGTAGACCTTTCTTCACCAGGATTAAACATCCTAAGCACCGTCCCAGTTAACAATTATCAAAACCTTTCCGGAACATCCATGGCTACCCCATTAGCTGCAGGCGCAGTCGCGCTCATCCTAAGCCAAGCAGAGGAAGATGGCCGCATGTTGAAGCCAATAGAAATCCGCTCAATCCTCCAATCCACGGGGGCAAAGGTGGAGATTGAAACAGCATGCAATTGCCGTATTGATGTTGCTGCTGCATTGGAAAACGTGAACAAAGAGGCCCTGACGGTTGTTCCTAATGGCTTAACCTTGGAAGCCAATAATACTAAGTTATTTTACGGCATTGGTGGCCAGGCACCTTATACCTTTTCCTCGTCTGACAAGAGCATTGCGACGATTGCAGAAGACGGGACCCTAACAGCGGTTGCCAATGGAGAGGTTATCATCACTATTTCCGATGCCAACGGAGACAGTGCACAGTCCAGCAAAATATACATAGGCAAATCAAGCGGTGGCGGAGGGGGTGCAGAATGCCCATTTGGCCCACTTTGTGACGCTATGTGCCAAATCAATCCTAGCCTCCCTTGGTGCAACTAGTAGAGTGCCTTACCTTTGAGGCACAGCTCTCAACGCTGGGGCTTTCTAGAGCCAGCTGAGGGCTGGACTTCTCTCCTTTATCCAAATCAAACACACATACTAAGTGAAATTCTTGCTTGTCCTTGGTAATATGATGTGCAAACAATACGAAAGCATGTGCAAGAATCACTTGGCAAAAGGTGCTTTATGAGCGAGAAATCTGGAAAATCGTTTGAACAAGTAATGGAAGACCTAAACAGCATGATTAGCAATATCGGAGATAAAAAGTCAGGCAAAGGTGGTAACTCAGGCAATGGTGCCCGCCCCCCTAGACAAGGAGGAGGCGGCCCAAGCAAATTCATGCAATGGGTACTCATTGGCATCTTCGTCGTCGTGTATGGCGCTTTCTCTTCATTTTACAAAATTGAAACCACTCAAAAAGGGGTCATCACTCGCTTTGGCGCATTTCATGATATTGCCGATGAAGGACCACACTTCAAGCTACCTTTTGGGGTCGACCAAGTTTATAAGGTAGAGGTGACCAGAATCCACGAAGAACAATTCGGATTTAGAAAGCAACAATCCTTAAGCAAGCAACAAGCACGCCAAGAAAGCCTAATGCTAACCGGCGACCTTAAGGTGGCTGTGGTGGAATGGATTCTTCAGTACAAAATTGCTGATGCCAAAAAGTACCTTTTCAATGCTGTTAACGTAGATAAAAACATCCGGGATATATCCGTTTCCGTGATGAGGCGAGTGGTTGGAGATAAGCTCGTTACCGATGTCCTAACAACCGACCGTATTATCATTGCCCAGCAGGCAAAAGCCCTGACTCAGGAAACCCTAAATCGTTTCGACATGGGTGTTATCATCACCGACTTAAACTTACAGCGGGTAAACCCTCCAGCAGAGGTTCGTGATGCCTTCAATGATGTTAACATTGCACGCCAAGAAAAAGACAAGCTCATTAACCAAGCAAAGGGTACTTACAACAAGGTCATTCCAGAAGCAGAGGGTAAAGCAAACCAAAAAATAGCTGAAGCAGAAGCCTATGCCATCAACTTGGTAAACCATGCAAAAGGTGATGCAGAGAAGTTCACCGAAGTTTTATCTGCTTACCAACAGGCCCCTGCAATCACCCGCAAGCGTTTATTCCTAGATGCGATGAATGACATTTACTCAAAAAGTAGCCGAATCACCATCGTAGATTCGCAGATAAAAGGTATCATGCCTATTTTTGGCTCAGGACAACAAAAAGCACTTGCAAGCTCTCTTCAACCTGAGGGAAGCGCAGATCAACAAAACAAGATGGCCAAACGTTAAGAAGATTACATATTACCTGAACAAGGAATCAAACTGATGAAAAACCTGATATCTTTAATTATACTCGCACTGTTGATGATTTTGCTTAATGCTTCCACCTATACGGTTCCAGAGCACCAACAAGCCATTATCCTCCAGCTTGGTAAGATAGCTGGAGACCCTGTTACCAAGGCTGGTTTACACTTCAAAATCCCCTTTATTCAGGACGTAAAGTACTTTGACAAGCGTATCTTACAGTGGGATGGAGAGAGGGGAGAGATTCCCACTAAGGATAAGAAATTCATTTGGGTTGATACCACTGCAAGGTGGCGCATCAAAGATGCACTGGTCTTCTACAAGGCTTCCAGGGATATCCCTTCTGCATTATTCCGTATCGGAACCGCAGTTGATGGAGCCACAAAAGATTTGGTTTCAAACTATGACCTGATCGAATCCGTGAGAAACTCAAACAGTATTTTCAAAGACATTGAAGAAAATAAGCTGAGTGCTCAGAAAACCCAAGGTAAGGATGATCTTGATAGTGAGGATGCAATCCTTGAAGACTTCATCGCAGACGTTCAGTCTGTTGCAGTTGGTAGGGAAAAACTCAGTGAGATGATTGCAGAAAGAGCGAGAAAGAACCTAGACGAATTCGGCATCGAGCTTATCGATGTTCAGCTCCGCAGTATTGCTTATCAGGAGAATGTAGAGTCCGAAGTTTTCAAAAGTATGATTTCCGAACGTAAGCAGATTGCAACCAAAATAAGGTCTTCAGGTAAGGGTGAAGAGGCTAAGATTCTTGGCCAGCTCGATTTGGCTTTGAAGCGCATTGAGTCTGAAGCATATAGAAAGGCTCAGTTACTGAAAGGTAAGGCTGAAGCTGAGTCTTTCAAAATTTATGCTGATTCATTAGGGAAAGATCCTGAGTTCTTCGAATTTACAAAGAATCTTGAAGTGTATAAAAACACCATCTCAAAAAATGGTGAGTTTATCTTATCGACCGACAATGCGTTCTTGGAGCTTCTGCGAAAAGGCGGCTGAGGAATCTAGGAGGATGCCTCCACTACGGTCGGCATGACATTCACTGTGGTCGGCATGACTCCGCCCTTTCGACTGAGCAAAGCGAGTGGAGAGAACTCCTCAGCATGACGCTCGTCTTCTCGACCGAGCAAAGCGAATGGAGAGAACTGCTTCACCTCACCAACGAATTAAGTTAGCCCCCCAAGTAAAGCCTGAGCCGAAAGCCACAGTCATAATCAGGTCACCCTTTTTAAGGCGTCCCTCTGCTTCTGCTTCAGAAAGGCACATAGGGAGGGTAGCTGATGTGGTATTTCCATATTTATGAATATTGTTAAAGACCTTGTCAGGGGCAATCTCTAACTTTTGACGCACCATCTCATTGATACGAATATTTGCCTGGTGTGGAACCAAGAGGTCAATGTCTTGGGGAGTTAACTCATTGCGTTTCAGAATTTTAGAAACCGCTTCAAGCATCCGAGAGACTGCATTTTTAAAAACAAAGCGACCGTCCATCACCGGTAGGTAAGCCTTGTTTTCTGCTTCAGTCCCGGTGATAAAGCTAGCCTCTCCACCTTTCATGCCTGGTCTCAAAATAGCCAGCTGCTCAGCTCCGGTGCCATCACTGCCCATTTCATGGTCAATCATGCCTCTTTGCTTATTGTCGACTCGCGGCATTTCATCGTAAGTGCAATCGACTCCTTCAACCACTGCGGCACCACCCGCATCTCCAAACAGAACCGAGACGTCCCTGCCACGATTACTAAACTCGATGACTCGGGAATGCACTTCTGCCCCCACAACGAGAACCTTTTTGTAAATCCCTGACTTGATATAGGCATCTGCCGTAGCAAGGCCCCAAGAAAACCCACTGCACTGGCCCCGCAGGTCTATGGCAGGGATCGTTTTTTTCCCAAGGTTTCTTTGTATTAAGACACCAATTCCTGGAAAGAAGTAATCTGGAGACAAAGTTGCTGCCAAAATAAGGTCGATATCTTCGATCTTAGTCTGGGATTTTCGCAAAGCCTCTTCAGCGGCTTTTGTACCTAGGTCAGAGGTGCCCTCCTCGATACTGGCAATGTGCCTCTGCTGAATACCTGTACGCTCTCGTATCCACTCATCACTTGTGTCCATCATTTTACTTAAGTCATCATTACGATAAATCTTTTCGGGGACATAATGCCCAACTCCCCTGATCTGAGAGCGCCTAAATTGAGCCATGATTAATTCCTTAATCTTACGAGATTCACACAAGTATATTTTTTATTTACACTAGTGAGCTTTAAGCAACCTTTCTATTACAGAAATTAATGCTTGAAGTGGACCCCACTGTCCAGACCAAAAATAGCTTTGTATAAGTAAAACTAAAACTTGTTATTGAATGCTATAAT
>JABSRF010000550.1 GCA_013215275.1 Oligoflexales bacterium
GAAAAAATCCAGCCAAAACGTGCTAAAGCGAATATTTGGGGGATTGGCGATTACATTTCGCTACAGCGACTAGATAATACGGAGGCATTAAGCTCTCTTAAGCGAGCCTGCTTTGATTGTCACTCTTATGAGACTCATTGGCCATGGTACAGCCATATTGCTCCTTTTTCCTTGCTCATAGAAAGAGACGTTAAGTTGGCAAGAGCTCGGTTAAACTTTTCGGAATGGGAAGATTTGGGAGGCAAGCGCAAGAAAAAGCTTGCTAAGAAGGTTATCAAGAGTATCGAAGAAGACACAATGCCTTTGTGGACTTACTCCTTGCTTCATCCGGAGGCAGCATTAGAAAAACCTGAAAAGGATCGTATCATCGAGGCATTTGCTCAGACTGCGGAATAAGCTACCATTAATTCTTGCGAGTGTTAAGCAACTCCTGAGTCTTGCGAATATGGGCATAGTTCAAAATGCCCACAAAAAAGCTTCCCCCAATGGAATTACCAACCACAGCAATTGCAATCACTTTGAGAACATTGACTAAAAGAATATTGTCTGCGATCAGATAAGCTATAAATAGTTCTGCAGAACCTGCAATTGAGTGGGTTAAGCCACCGACCCCAATGATGAAGGTAACGATATAGATGCAAGCAATCTGTGCTGTGGAAGTAGACGTTGACAGAACCAACCACGACCCCTGAGCCATAAGCCATCCCGCTAAGATTGAGCTCATCAACATGGGGATCGTTCCCATCTTGAGCATATGCTCTGCAACCACGATATAGCCAGTACCAATATGAACCGCACTTTCAGCTGATAGGATCAGAAGGCTCACAACCAAGGTGCCTACCAAGTTCCCTAGTAAAACAACTCCCCACAGCTGGAATAGCTTAAAAATACTAACGTTACCCTCCAACACCGGATAGATAGCGGTAGCTGTTTGTTCGGTGTAGAGTTTTGCACCGGAAATAATACACACGATAAAGCCGAAAGGGTAGAATGCTGCACTAATAAGCCTTTTTACAGCCCAGTTGGCATCGTCAGGGTAGAGGTGAGTGGAGAAGGCGACCAGCAATGCCACAAAGCCCAAAATGAGACCAGCGGCAATTGAGGATAATAAGAGGGATTGAGAGCGGCGTTGAAACTGCTCAAACCCTTCTTTGATTGCCCGATATAAGGTATCATCAGGGTGTTTTAAGACCTCATCAGTCCGTTTTATGATAACCGGGATGTACTCCTGGTTTTCCTTCTCCCTCTCAATACTGCGCCCAGTTTCCCCCAGGGGAGTTTCCGCTTGTGAGCCAGGAGGCAGGATAATGGTTCGCTTTGAAGTCACCGGCAAATCCTCGCTGAAAAGTCGATAAATATACAATGTAAGTTTAGCATATAATAAATATAAGGTGGGTGATGCTTAGCTCAGATTGGGCCCCAAATTTCCCATAAGATCAATCACTTTTAATTGCTAAATTATTCAAATTTGCTTTTAGCTTTTCCAAATCCTTGATAATTTGGTTCATAGATATGATACCTTCAATCTGAATAGCAGCTCCTTTGCGACGATTTTCAGGAAAGCACTCATCAATCTTTTCCAATCTTGAACCCTCATATTTAATGGATGCTATCTTACCTATCGTGTCCACATCCTGATCTAGCTGCCTAACAAGCCTTGCAACCTTGGGCTGATCTGCATCAGGAAAGAGTGAGAGGATCGATTCGAGGAAACGACTATCATGAATAGACACAACCTTATCATTATTTTGAACGATGAATTTAGAGCAAAGCATCAAAACAATTTCATGCTTTTCAAACTGATCTAACTCTAACAATACTGGCGCTAAGGACTCTTCTAGCATGCATAAGATATCCTCACTATTCAAGCTATCTTCATTTTTTTTTATCTTTTTAAAGATGGCATCAAAGGCATTGACAAGCTCTTCCTCCTCGTCATTAGTTTTGAGGTCAAAGTGAATCAGATTAGCTGGAAGTAAGAAATCGATTTCAAGCATTTCACTAAGATGGGCCAGTAACAGAGAGTGATGCGAACTCACAACAGCATGGTTTTTTGATTCTTCATGATCGGCCTTGACGAGAACGTCGCATACTGCAATTTCGTAAGCAAAGCTAACACACAACAACAAGACTAAACGTCGGAATTTCATAGAATCCTCTCCATAAACTATGGAGAGTGCAGCATACACCATGAACAAAGCGTCGACTATATGAATCGCGAACTATTAGATAAAAAAGATAATCAGAAGTTTCCATCAAAAAATGTCGTTTAGGTTATGATGATCCTTGTAATATGGGACTTTTTAGTACCCTTCG
>JABSRF010000551.1 GCA_013215275.1 Oligoflexales bacterium
GAGTGCGCAATCACAGGCCAGAACTGTACTAAAATTAACCATCAATGGGTAGGACATTTATTTGGAGTTACCTAAGTTCTCTTCATCTCCGGTGATGATTAGATCATTTTTCACCACTGCAAAATTTGACTTAATTCCCTGAACAGATACTTTAGCGGACCAACCCATAAAGTGGGCGAAGCCTTTAACGGCCTCAGGCAAGTTGGAACTGTTGCTTATTATTTCCAATGAATTCATTAGTTTATAAGGCCTGTGTAGATGTTCTGATTATGGCCGTTAAGGGGCCCCTCGATGAGTTTAGCATCAATCAAGAATTTTTTAATCGCATGCCTAGAGTATCTAATTTCGTAGCGCTTCAAAATTTCATAACAACGATACATGACGGTTTCGACGTTTTGAAAGCGCTTTGAGGCTTGGAACTGAAGGCAAGACTTGAGTAATTTGCGGATCATTGTTTGCATCTTGTAATCAGAACACTGTACCCGAGAAAAATCAATACGCCTCATATTTGCCATAACTTCGTGGCGATCATTTGAGGCTACTACAGCCTTTTCTCCAGTCAGCATTTCAAAAAGCAAAAGACCTGCACAATAGATATCAGTTTGTGGGACAATGGGGTTTTCTGATATGTGCTCTGGAGAGTAGTAACCTGGGGTTCCTATCATGTAATTTTTATAGTCTTCTACATCCAACTGGCAAGAAAGACCAAAGTCGGTGATATAAACCCTGCCATCCTTGTCGATCATGTAATTTGCTGCAGACAAATCTGAATGGATGGTGTCATGGAGGTGTAAGTGGTCAATCCCTTGTAGCATATCAATCAGTATTGACAGGGCTACGAGTGGAGGCATCCTTTTGACTTTCTTTAAAAATCCATGTCCTGACCAACCTTCAACAAACTCAGTAATGATGTAACACTCAGGAGGTTGGAAGTAGCTGTCTAAGTAGCTCACAATATGTTTGTGGTGTAAGCCAGACATGATGAGAAGCTCTCGGTGGAAAATACCCAAAAACTTCTTATTTCTCGTAAATTTTTGATGAAGGATCTTTACTGCAACGGTTTTACCAGTGCGTTCGTCAATTGCTTTAAATACCCGGCCCAAACCACCAGAGCCCACTTCTTCGATAATTCGGTAATTACCAAGTTTTTTGGGGTGTGAACTTTCTGCCGAGTTCTCAGTCAAGATTAGATCCTCTCCTTATTTGTTGTGCCAAACGGTTAATCGGCTAAATCATTCATAATATTGAATCTAAGAGCTAAGATATAAGACAGAGGATCTTTAATCACTATGATTATAGCCGTTTATAACAAGGGATCTTATTCATGGGCTTAACATTGGAAGGCCGGGCAAAGAAGATTTTTGCAAAATTCAACTTCATTTGTGAGCAAATTGCCATTACCAGGACGAAGGTGGCAGGAAGAACGAGCGGGTGGCTGCTGAAGCCCCCAAGTGCTGGAAAAAACATCGTAATTTATCTGCATGGTACTGGAAATGATGCACTTTATCCGCAAATCTCGTTGTTTTTAAAACTTTTATCCCATGGTTTGCAAGTTCTGAGCATAGATTTAGATGGGCATGGGGCTCACAGCACGACTAAGCTAGACCCAGCAAGTCTAAGCGCTTGCCTCGAAGAATTGATGGAGCAAGAAAGATACCTGCCTCTAGACTCTAAGGTGCACTTGATTGGTCAGAGCCTAGGAGGAGGAGTTGTTCTTGACTTTTTAGCCAAGCATACTGACTCAAGACTATGTAGTGCTACTTTGGTCTCGACTCCCTTGCATTTAAATCAGCTTAACTCCTTCCCTTACAGGGAATTGGGGAGTGTTTTCCGAGGAAGCCTTATCAGGCAGTTCCCTATTTATGGTCTTTACCACCTAATTCCTGCATTGGGTGCGTTTAAACGCAAAACTTATCCAATAAGAATAGTGGGGTCTTCCAAACATGCTTTCTCTTATGTAGAAACAGTTTCTTCGGTTTTTGACATGATGAGGCTAAGAGACAAAGCAAAAAAAATAAAGCTTCCGGTTTTGCTATGCTATGGGGAAAGTGACGAGATAGCTTGCAGCTCTCATGGCCGCATTTTTCATCACCTTATTCCAGGCTCACGACTAATCCTTATGGATGGAGAGACCCACTTCACGACCTTGTTTTCAAGACTGACTGAAGAAAGCATCATTCATTGGATTGAACAGTGGAGTGACCATTAAGGGTGACAGAAGCAAATTAGTTGACTAAATAGTCGCTGTAGCGAAATATAAAATACCTTTATTTAAAGGCTTTTGACTTCATATAGCTCTTTACTTACTT
>JABSRF010000552.1 GCA_013215275.1 Oligoflexales bacterium
AAGTAAGTAAAGAGCTATATGAAGTCAAAAGCCTTTAAATAAAGGTATTTTATATTTCGCTACAGCGACTAAATAAGTGTTTGAACATATTTTTTTCAGCATTTGATGATGTTAGATTGTTCCAAGAATTGCCCATGTTATTGTTTAGTAGGTCATCGACGGAAAAGCCTGTTAGGCTGTCCCAATATTTTTCCCATGCGACATCCTCGACATTATCCTCACCGTTGGTGCCCTCTTGATACCAAGAACCGTCATTTGAAATATCGGTGAGGTCGTTGTTAAGGCTGCCATCAGCGTTAAAAACATGAGACAGTCCATACTCATCCACTTGAGTCAGGGTTAGGCCACAATCTAAGGCATCTTGATAAATTGGATTGTTGTTGTAATACTCCCAAGGTGGGTTGTCATCATTCACTCCCCAAAGGCTCTCAGATTCTTTTGCAATCTTTTCCGTGCTATTGACCCATTGTGCCCGCAGCTCTAGGGGAATATTTGTGGTGTAGTCCGTATTCATTCGCCCACCTGCTCTGTTTCTGGCCTCAATAATTTTGACTACAAATCCTTTTTCCTTCAATTTTTTTGCAGTGGTAATCCCTGCTAAGCCAGCTCCAATCACAAGCACATCACTTGTTTTTGAGGTATTCCAAGTAATATGAAGCTTAGGGGCATTATTAGGATCGGTGTTGTAGCTATGAGCTAAGCGGGCTCCTTCCCCTTCTACGAATAGAGCGATATAGGTTCCGTCCCACTCAGAGTCATCGATGATCTCCTGGATCACCCCTGCGATATTTGGGGTTTTTTGCTGCTCAAGCTGTTCACCCATTGTCCAGGCTCCTGGGTTCCAGGAAACTTTAGCTGTGGTGGCTGTTTGTGGTCTAGAGGTAATATTATTTAATTCTGTTGCGAAACTGGCTGTGCTTGAAGATTTTTGTCCACTGATCAGCTTCCATCCAGCTTCCGAGGTATTTCCAGCAGCGGTGAATTGAATGTAGGCCCTTTCTATATTTGCGCCGGTAGGAATGTTATTAACAAGGAATCGCAGGCCGACCACATTTGCTCCGAGGTTAAGCTGTCCAGATGTATCGATGGTCCCTGTCTGCTTATCCTCGTCAGCATCATCCAACTCACCGCTTATCAGCCATGAATTTTCAATGCCAGAACTAGTGGGTGCAACTTGACCGCTATTGCCATTGTTGTTGCTGTTTCCAGAGTTATTAGAGTTGTTAGATGGTGGGTTTTGACCAGTATTACTGGAGTTTGAAGGTGAACCCCCATTGCCTGAGGATGAGTCTTCATTGCCTATCGTTGCGCTCTCAGAAGAGCTTGCTGTTCCATTTCCAGCCGTCGAGTTACTGTTGGGTGTGTTATCTCTCAAAGGAGTTAATTCAGGTCTGCATCCATAAAAAACAAAGAAGATGCACAAAGCAAATAGGGAGTTGTTCATAAAAGTCATAGTCTCAAGTGTCACTTATCAGCTGCACCCAGTACTTACACCACACGAACACCCTGCTTATCGACATTTAGCCATACTATCCTAAAGGTTAAGAGTAATAGCTTGAAATAAATAGCAAAAAAAATGATTTTTTTGCCTCGAGCCTCTATCCATGTGAAAATGGTCAGTGTTAACTTTTTGGGTCTTAAGAAAGGAATGATATGCATAAATTGATCAAAAAGCCTGAACAAAGCTTCCACTCCTTTGGAGGAAACTTACAATTACTAATACAGCAGATAATAAATGTGCTCAAAATGATTGGAATAATCATTGCGCTTGGGTTTGTTGCTGCATGTCAACATACCACTGAAGCAGTCATAGATATAGAGGCAACTCCAGCTGAAGTTTGGGCTGTGCTTTCTGATGCTTCTAGCTTCCAACAATGGAATCCGGTGCATGTGCGCATTGAGGGAGAATTTAAAAAAGGCTCCCAGGTGACGGTTCATCTCAAGGAGCCATCAGGGGAGATAAATGTTTTTGATTCAACGGTGCGCGCTGTCGACGATCAGAAACTGTTAAGTCAAGGAGGAGGAACTCCTGGCTTATTCACCTTTTCACACTCTTTTTCCCTTAAGCCAAAGAATGGAGGAACCCAGGTAACCCAAAGGGAAGAGTTTAAGGGCTTAGGGGTCATTTTTATTGACATGGCTTGGACTCAGAAGGCTTACGAATCGGTGAATCTAGCATTAAAAGCGCAAGTGGAAAAGAAAACAAAATAAAATAAAATAATCGCACTCCATAGGTGATCGAGATAATAAAACCATAATTAAAAATGGAACTCTCCTTAACTGCTTCCCTTTCAAACTCGAAATA
>JABSRF010000553.1 GCA_013215275.1 Oligoflexales bacterium
CATCCGTTTCTACCAAAATATAGCGTTCTGATCACACATGAATAGTGGGTAGAATATTTATTTGGAGTTACCTAAGTAAAAGTACGAATAGCAGATGACTAGTTTTATGGAAAGAGGAGTTTACTTAATTTAATCAGTATTTATAGCCTGTTATAACATTTGATGGGATACATAAAGCTAGGCTTTACTCCGTAAGCATTAGAGGTCAAACTTGATACCCTGTGCTAATGGAAGGTCCTTTCCATAATTGATCGTATTGGTTTGCCTACGCATATAAGCTTTCCAAGCATCTGAGCCAGACTCACGCCCACCACCGGTTTCTTTTTCGCCACCAAAGGCTCCACCAATCTCCGCTCCCGAAGTTCCGATATTGACATTGGCAATCCCACAATCAGAGCCATGGGCCCCAAGGAAGTGCTCCGCTTCCTGCAAGTCACGGGTGAAAACAGCAGAAGACAAGCCTTGCTTTACGGAGTTTTGGATCTTAACTGCTTCCGCCAGATCTCCAGAATACTTCATGAGATACAGAATGGGTGCGAACGTTTCCTCTTGAACAATATCCATATCCGCTGAAGCCTCCACTAAACAGGGACTTACATAACAACCTGACTCATAGCCAGCCCCTTCAAGAGCCGCTCCACCAAACAGGATTGAACCACCTTGAGACTTTGCTTGCTCAAGAGCATTTTGCATGGATTTGACAGCATCCTTGTCAATGAGAGGCCCCATATGATTATTTTCATCAAGTGGGTCTCCTATCCGCACACTTTTGTAGGCTTTCTCTAAAGACTGCTTCACTTTATCATAAATGGACTCATGAATGATCACCCGTCGCGTTGTGGTGCATCGCTGCCCTGCAGTTCCAACCGCTCCAAAGACAATTGCGGGAACAGCAATCTTTAAATCCACATTCTCCGTTACAATAATCGCATTATTACCACCCAACTCCAGAATAGACTTCCCTAAGCGGGCTCCCACAACTTCGCCGACTTTTTTACCCATGCGGGTTGAGCCTGTTGCTGAAATCAAAGGAATACGAGGGTCTCGTGCCATTGGCTCACCCACATTTTTCACATCTCCAACGATCAGGTTGAAGACTCCTTCAGGCACCCCTTCTTCCTTGACCACTTGGCCTATCAGCTTGAAGCAAGCAACTGCCGTTAATGGAGTTTTTTCCGATGGCTTCCAAATCGTTACATCCCCACAAACTGTAGCAATCATGGTATTCCAGGCCCACACTGCAACTGGAAAATTAAATGCCGTTATAATTCCTACTAAACCAACTGGATGCCACTGCTCGTACATACGGTGGTTTGGCCTTTCCGAATGCATGCTTAGACCGTAGAGCTGCCGAGACAGGCCCACGGCAAAATCACAAATATCGATCATCTCTTGGACTTCACCCAGCCCTTCTTGAAGAGATTTACCCATTTCATAGGAAACAAGGTAGCCTAATTCTCGTTTATATTCGCGGAGCTTGTTCCCAACTAAACGAACGACCTCACCTCGCTGTGGCGCTGGCACAGAACGCCATTTCACTGCTGCCTCTTGAGCAAGGCTCACCACCGTTTCATAGTCTTTTGTAGTGGCTTGCCCCACCTGACCTATTAAACTCCCATCCACCGGGGAGTAAGATTTAAAGGGCTCAAAGTTTGAGTCTCCGGACCAGCTTTGCCCGGTTGATACAGGTTGGTTGTTTGCTTGAACGGAAAGCTTTGCTAAGAATTCAGACGTTTTACTCATAAAATCACCTATTTAAAAGATAGCGAAACCTATCATAATTCTAATCTGGCCAGGCAATTTTATGTTAGCGTTGTTTTAAGGGTCAAGGTTTTTTGAGCAGCTCAAAAATGTTCCTAGCTTGACTGGAGCGGGTATGGTTTGACGCGTCATACTTGTAAATGCAATAGATCTGATAGGCTGCTAGCGCAACAAAGACCATAAGCAGTGAAAAGGCAAATAGATTAAATTTTTCTTGATTTCGCTGCTGTGCCATACAACCTCCCCTTACAAATTCAACGAAGGCACTATGGCATGGTATCGTATTTTAAAGATAAGACTTTACTTCCAGTTTGAAAAAAAACTGAGAAGAGATCTTCTTAAACTCACTAGCCTACCCTATAAGAACTTCAAAAAAACGTTCTAAGACACGTGTTAACAAGATGTTACCTGAAGATCATTGAAGCTCTAATAGAGAGCCTAGTTCTCCCTAGCACCATTGTAAGGTAACTCCAAATAAATGTCCTACCCATTGATGGTTAATTTTAGTACAGTTCTGGCCTGTGATTGCGCAC
>JABSRF010000554.1 GCA_013215275.1 Oligoflexales bacterium
TCCTTATGTAAATTCAGCATGTTACATTTAGGAGTTTTACTTATCAAATGGTCCTAAAAACGGGGTCCACTATAATACACAGGTAGCAAATCAAATTCAATAATAGGATGAGCTGAACAATTATTCACGATGAGGAGAGTAAGCTTGTTTCAATGACTGGGTGCGTTTATGAGAAACCAAAGAAAATTTACTGCGCTCCAACTTTTCCAATTTCAGAAAACATTGCTGCTGTTGTTCTCTTAGCAACTCCCTTTCTGATGTTTTGATCTCTTTGTGCTAAAGGATGAGTTTGATTGTCGCGGTAAACTTTTAGCTCCTCATCATTAAGAAATCTTGTCTGGTACAAAATTCCAGATTTAACTGAAGCTTCAGCCTCGACTTTTAACTGCTCACGAAACTGCTCTATTTCTTCTGGAGTTGGAGCATCTCCTTTTTCACCCATGTGTTTTCCTAAATTTTCCATCATAGCTTGAGATATGTCCACAATGAAATCAGCACCTTTGGTCGCAGCTGCAACTTCTTCAACCAAGCCTTGCCGCTCAGCGCTAACAGGATTTTTCTCAAGATCTGAAAAATACTCCGAAATCTGCTCGCCAATCCTCGGATCATTTATGGGGTTATCTTCCCTAATTTTCTTCATAATAGGATCATTGTTTAGTTTACCTAAAGTTTTTAGCTCCTCTTCACTAAACTGTGAAGCTAACTCATTCTTGTAAGCACTTAGTAAATCATCGCCTTTGATATGGTCGGTAAAGATTTTCGTGATTTGTTCTTTTTCTTCTTCCGAAAGTTCACTACTAGCAACGATCTGTTCGATTTGAGCATCCAACATAGCATCCAAGTCATAGAATTCTTGCCCTACTCCTGTCATCTCAACATAGTTTGAAACTGATTCGAGAGAACTTTTTTTGTCGGGAATTTGCTCAGCAATTTTCGGAGACCTTTGCACTGAGTTGGACTCCCGCTTAGCCACTTCGGTGCTAGATTCTATCTTCTCAGGAGCAACGATACCTATTTTATTTTTTTGTGAACTCTCTAACTTTGCTGCAGGCTTCTCTTGCTTTTCAGCCTGCTCAGCCGGCCAAAAAAGGTAGACCACGATCGCAATCAGCATTGGTGCAATGACAAAAATTGAATTCTTCATAGGTTTCTCGACAGTTAATAGTTTCATTGTTCTAAAGCAACATATTCAGTATAAGTTCCTGCGCCGTTAATAAAGAGCCCACTCCCACTTTCACAGCTGTTTCTAATGATGTGATTAAAACCTGCACTATAAAGTGTGAGAGATAAAGTTCCACCTGCATAGGGGGCATCGGTACAAACCGAGGTTCGGCTTGCTTCATTACATGGTTCAGCTGCCCAAACACCCACACTCACATTGTTATCTGGATTTCCTTGCATACATTCTGCCTCCAATGTCTCCGATGAAATGGACACATTTGTGTATTGAATGCAGGCTGGATGCTTAATTCCAGGTATCTCGTACTTAAATAAACAGCTACCAGAGTATCTAATAGGT
Source organism: Oligoflexales bacterium (assembly GCA_013215275.1). GTDB lineage: Bacteria > Bdellovibrionota_B > Oligoflexia > Oligoflexales > Bog-1112 > JABSRF01. The sequence continues at coordinate 1,520 of JABSRF010000554.1, forward strand.
CCACTGCTGTCCTTGCTTTCATCACTTGAGCATGCTGCCATGAATATACTCATGAAATACATTGTTATTGTCAGCCGATTAAACATGTTGGTCCTACAAGCCATGATTATCAGGAGCCACAATAATTGATAAATGCATAATAGCTACCAAGTAAGTCTGTCGGTGAATTGAGCAATAGGGCTTAGGACTCAATAAATAAAACCATATTAACAGATAGATAGAATCGCAACGATTGTCTACAACACCAAATCACAAGCTGAAGCTCACAGGATTTTGTCGTCATTTAACTCACCTACTATTAACATTCATTTCTTCCCTGAATCCAATTTTGTCAGCTTGCCTTTGAGAGTTTTATCTCTTGTTAAGAAATAGGTCTATTGATACATAGTTCTTTTTTGGATTTTATCGGAGGTTCATTATGTCTATAAAGTACTCAGCACTAGCTCTCTTTCTAAGTTCATTGACTGTAGTCACACAACTAGCACACGCAGATCAAAACTATGAATTTCCTGTTTGGGAGGATTATGTAGAAAATGTAGAGACAAAGGACCTTCAAACTGATGAAGTATTTCCTATCCATCCGAAGATCGACAAAGTTTACCTGGCTTTGGGATGGGACCCAGCAAAAGGTGGTCAATCAATAGATATTGATTCTAATATCCATGTGCTTAAAAACGAGACCATCAGCAAAAGGGTATCTTAGGTAACTCCAAATAAATATTCTACCCACTATTCATGTGTGATCAGAACGCTATATTTTGGTAGAAACGGAT
>JABSRF010000555.1 GCA_013215275.1 Oligoflexales bacterium
GCTCAAAAGGCTATCAAAACCCATTTGCCAAAAAACCTCAATTTTACCATTTAAAAGATCGCTTGATTAGGGACTAACTCCCCCGGCGCTATCTTTGTCGTATGCATAATCAGGAGCATACGGTGCTTAATAAGCCGTGTGCTCGTCACTATCAAGTTGGGTAAACGTCGATAGCTCATGGTTTCTCATCAGGACTATGGTGTTGTGTGGCCCTGTGAAGCATGCCATTCCATCAGGCTTTCCAGGCATTCTATAGCCATCAGACATTCTGTCACCAGATCGTTGTATCAGCCTAACGCTAAAACCACTTGGTACCTGCAGCATTCCCTTAGCATCGGGAAATAGCGACTCACCTTGCCCAAGTGCCCATGCTTCTCTGTTTAGGACCGAATAAAAAGCTGATCCCAAGCCGATTTTTACACCACCTTTAATCACTTCACGTCTTTTCATGAATAGCCCTTCTTTGATTATTTTGTAGAGTTGGTCTTCAAATAAAATTATAGCAATGCTTTCTAGGAGAGATTAAGTTTTAGTTAATATTGAGTTAGGATTTATTAGTGGTTTGCAAGAAATAAAAGCCTTAAAAGGTTTTACCTCGGTTCACGAAGCCTCTTGCATACGTAGCTTGGTATACGAAGAGTTTTTCAATAAACCGATATTTGATTCAAGAGCTTTCGTCGGTCAATGGTAATTCACAGAAACTAATGATAATATTAAAACAAATACTGGAGTCTGATATGGATAATAAAAAATATTTGCTTGGTATCAAGGAAATTGACCGTAGTCATACCAGACTTATTAATGTTATTCAAAAATTAGAGCAATGTTTTGCTAAGGGGAGCCCTATCCCAAAGAGGAAATCGGTAGGCTTCTGACTGATGCTGAGGACTTTGCAAGCCATCACTTTCGTCAAGAGGAGGAGCTGATGGTCATTTTTGGATACCCTCTTTACAAGGATCATAGGAGCCAACACGACCTCTTTTTTAAGAAACTAGAAAAATTGGCTGAGTTTAAGGACAATGAGCAAATTCCAGCAAGAGAGGTGCAGGAATTTTCCAGGTTCCTTAATGGTTGGTTCAAAGATCATATCTGTGATGTTGATAAGCGATACGCAGAGTGGATACAGGAGCGTATCCTGAACTCAGTGAACTAGATCTTACTTGGGTTTGGTGGTCTTGCCTGAATCTGCAATCACGATCTTAGCTTTCGGCCTGCCGCTGCCTGTTCCGTATTTTTCAATCTCCTTGACAACTTCCATGCCTTTGACAACTTTGCCAAATACCACATGCCTTCCATCGAGCCATGGGGTCTTAACGGTCGTGATAAAAAACTGAGACCCATTTGTATTCGGTCCAGCATTTGCCATGCTTAAAATCCCAGGCTCTGTATGCTTGAGGTTAAAATTCTCATCTTTAAATTTGGCACCATAAATACTTTCCCCACCGGTTCCATTGCCTTTGGTGAAGTCTCCCCCTTGAATCATAAAGTTTGGAATCACTCGATGGAAGGTACTTCCCTTGAAGTGGAGTTTTTTCTTGGCGGTGCTTTTCTCTCCAGTGCATAGAGCAAGAAAGTTTTCAGCTGTTTTGGGGGTAACATCATTGTGGAGCTCCATCACAATCTTTCCTGCCTTCTTTGCATCGATTTCAATATCAAAGTAAGCATAGGTTTTTTTTGCTTTTTGAGCCTCTTTTTTGGCGTCCGCTCCCATCGCAAGACTCGACACTAAAGAAAGAAGCATCATTGAACAGATCAAACTCAGTTTAGTTGGCATAAAACCCTCCAGAGAAGAAAATCCTTAATGAGATCGGGACTAAGTAGACCTTATGACCTTAAAGGTAAACCATACCTTATCTAAATAATATGGTAACTCGTAATTTTCTACCACCCGAGGAAGTTGGCATCGGCAAGCTACGAAGGAGGCATGAATGGCTGTTATGCCCAGAATCTCGCCGAGCAGGAGTGATCCTAATCAGCTAGATTGGGCTTATTGGTGCTTGAATTTTTCTAAGGAGCTAGAACAGCACAGCGAAATCCAATGCTGGTGGTCGATGCCGTGGGTTCATTATGCATACTGGTTGTAAATAATCCGGCAAAACTTGATCCGAGCCAATGACCGCCACGACGCAAGGCTCCTCCCGTTCCATCATTGCCGGGGTAATACTGACCTATGGACTCGATGGAGGTCCAGGCATTATCGACAGCTATTTGTGGTATTAACCTGAGTTCGACACTTAAGATCATGAAATATTGAGATAAATACGGTAAACTCTAGCCTCAATTTGTTGAATT
>JABSRF010000556.1 GCA_013215275.1 Oligoflexales bacterium
TCATCAATCCTGTGGATAACTTTTGAAAATGGGTGGAGTTCTCTTAAAGTGGTCAAGCACTTGGTGTTAAGACGTTTACGCCCACTGACAGGGGTAGGTTTTTCAGATTAGGGTTCTTAAATTCTTAAGCTCCAACAATGAGCGCTTTAGATGCCCATTTGGGGCTCCAAAACTGATTGGTGCATTGGTTCGTCCTTCTTTGGTTCCATGCTGCTTATAGTTCCTTAGAGGCTTACCAATCTCATCAGCATGAACGATTGTTCCCGTCACCCAGACTATCTCTCGGTCCCATTCTACATCGGACCATTCCAGGCTTAGGATCTCACTAATCCGTTGCCGATGACTTGTGAATTGCCAGAAGGCAATATGATAGTAGACCGGATCAGGAAGCTTCTTAAGCCAATTTAAGAACGCTATAGCCTCTTCTGGTTGATGAGAATAAGCTTTGGGAACTAGACGCTTTCCTTTTGCCCTAGACCAATCTTTCTTGTGCCTTCTGGTTACTGGGTTTACGAAATCAATGTTCTTTTCGTCGCGATAGTGACCAAACACAGCATGAAGGTTATCAACCTCTCTTTTCAAATGTAGGCGTTTTCTACCCTTATCAATAAAAGATTGATTCACTTCTCGTAATAGCTGGCTGATATCTGAGGGTCTTAAATCTGTGACAATCTTCTTCAACCACTTTGGAGCGTGGAGCTGTAAACAACGATAGGCGTTATAGGCATATCGTTTTCCATTTATGGTTCCGGTGAAGTCGTCCAAATACAGTTTGATTGCATCTTCCAAAGTAAAGCCGAAATCATAGCCCTTCTTCGCTAGGCTCACGATGCGATCGTGCCATATCTGGGCCTTTGTCTTTTCTTTCATCCCAAATATTTTTTCATCAATCATTTCACCGTTGACTCTTGGCCTTGCTCTCCAGCCTTTTTGGTAGCGCTCTCCTTTTCTTGTCGAATAATAAGCTTCAATCATTTCATGTTCTCCTGTTGAACTTCCCTCAGCCATTTGCTGACGCAGCTCTTGAAAAACATGGATTTATTTCCAAGTCGAAAATGTGGGATTGCAAATCTTCCAGTGGAAATCCAGTTACGTACTGTACTGGGCTTTTTACCGAGGAACTCTGCAATCTCAAACACATCTACGGGTCTTTCGACCTCTATTCGGTTGTCAAAGAACTCTTTCCCCATCGGTATGCTCCATACTATATCTATTTGTTTATATCGCGGCAATACTCTTTAAAATACAGGTTTAAATCTGGTGGAGTAGGGACAGAAGTCTTCTGCCCTAGAGGGTTTCAAGTTAAGAAGTAGATAAACGAAAAAATGGAAAATCACGCAGCATCCCTATAGAGTCAGTTTTTTGAATTAAGTGAAATACACATTATTTCAGAGTGTTAAGCCTATTCTTGCTTAAGAATGATCGTAATTAGATCGTAAGTCAGTTTTCATAGTCCGTTAGTTCAATTTTAGGCCAAATCCATGATAGTTTTCAAATTTCATAGCTTCATCAATCCATAGTTTTGAAATCAGTTTGTAAAAAAATTTTGGCTGTTCAGATGGATAAGTATCTTCTTCTATCTTCGCAATTTTGTTCAAAACGCCCTGGTTTTCGCATAAATAAAGCACAGCATGCACATCATCCCTAGAGTAGTATCGTTTCAAAAGAGGTTCATAACGATGACTAGACTTGCTAGATGCCTCGTACTCAAGTGGTATGTTTACCGTTTCATTATCAATTTCAAGTGTGATCACTCCATCGCTATTTAGGTTAGCAAGTTGACTTACCTCGGAGCAAAAAATTCCAGATGGCCATGTTTGCAATTGATTTTCACTGTAATAGCTCAGAACTCTTGAAGATTGCAGAAGCAGATTTCTAATATCAACAAGAGTTAAATCATGTTCCACAGCGTCACTTCTAAGCTCGATTCGCCTTTCTAAACCATTTGCTACAAAGTTGTTGAATCCATGCTTCGTTAATGAAATTAGTCTTTGCCCACTATTAAACATGCGGTTGCAGTATCCTTGGAGGAATCTATTGTTTTCTAGGCGATAGACGCGGTTACAAACGCTTCTAATATGATAATCGGGGTACATATCCCTATTGATCTGTTTATAGCTTGCTACCTTTACTTGATGTAGGTAGTGAAGTAACTTCTCATCTTGTTTGCAAAAATTCATTTTCCTAATCGATGTTGTCATGTTGTACCTTTCTTAATTAGTCGCTGTAGCGAAATGTAATCGCCAATCCCCCAAATATTCGCTTTAGCACGTTTTGGCTGGATTTTTT
>JABSRF010000557.1 GCA_013215275.1 Oligoflexales bacterium
TATTTGCCGAAAATATCGTATTTTTCATTTATCACTGGAAAATAAGAAGATTTTTGAAAATTAATTTCAACCGCGATAAAAAAAACTGAGTTACAAAGGCATGAATTTAGTTTCCGACCAGACACTATCTACGCATTGGTAAAAAAAATATACTCTGAAAATTTTGGTGTTGAAAACTATACCTGGCAAACTGACGGAGAAAATGAGTATGGCCGAGGTCATTATTTCGAAGTTGCAAGTGGGCTCAAGCATCCGATCACTCCTAGGAAAGCGATCGCAGCGTTTATGCATGACCTCGAACGATTTTTTCCAAAAACAAAGGTTCCCTATATAAACACCATACAGTTAACTCTGATGAACAACAAAAGCATTGATGGTACTTTAAGAAAAAAGGCAATGCACCCTAGAAACAGTGCAAAATTAGCAAACCTAATTTTAGATGATAATAAGAAACTCTCTTCCCAAGAGAAATTTGATATATATCATCTGATCCTCTACCATGACGCTGGCGAAAATGGTCTAAGAATAGACTTTACTCTTGAAGAGAAGCAAACTAGCGTAGAAATATTGCCACCGCTCTCCACAGTCAATAAAAACCTAGTCGCTGACCTAAGAGATCTAAGTGATGCAGACGCTCTAGCATTTTTTCGCAAAACCGTTCCCCATTTTATTTTGAGGGAAGTAAATAAGATTAAGGAAATATATGATCATAAGGTCAGTGACGAAAAAATCAACCAAATCCTTGAAGCTAGAATCGTTGAGACACTCTATGAGCGGATCAAGAACCCAGGCGATAGGCAGATTGCCTTACGGTGGATGCTAACTCAAAGGAACTTTCATCCAAGCATAGAATCCCACTGGGAGTATGTAAAACATTCTATATTGGAAAAAACTCCGCTTCCCTAGATAACAAAAAGCGCATAAGCATAGAAATATGCTGTGAGCTGCTATAATTCCTTAAAAAATTTAAAGATCGTATGAAAAATACCGATAACCCGGGAGCAGAATAGAATGTAAGAGACACAGCATGAACCCTTTCTTAAACACATTAAAACTCTCATTTCTTATCGTGAGCTTGTGCCATTGTGTTCCGACCAAGTTCGCTCCTACAGGTAGCGTCCAAAAAGGAAATCCGGGGGGTAAATCTCTATATACCATTACTTGCCAAGCAGAAAAGGCGCAAAGGCAGGACATCGCCTTACCTCTATCAGCAAGTTCCTACGAATATAGGGTTTTCCCATTTTGTGATCAACATATCGAGGATACTAGCCAGGAGAACAGGACTAAACCATTAAACATCGTGATTGTATTAGATAGAACCAGCAGCATGGGCGCCACGATAAATGCTGTGAAGTCAGGGATTGTTCAGTTTGCAGATGGATTAGAAGACTCCGGTTGGGATGTGATTTTTGCAGCCATCGGTTTCAGGGATTATATTAATGATTTTTTAATCACCCCATTCACAGATGCTACTAGTATCAAGTCTTCTATGGATTCTTGGAAAGCAGAAGGGGGCCAGGATTACCAAGAAGCAGGAATGCAAGCCATATCGACCGCTTACGAGCTCCTCAGATACTACAAAAGGCAAAAACCTGCCCGAAAAGATGCTGTGGATGTTGTCCTCTATGCATCGGATGGAGTTGCTTACGCTGGGCAACGAAAGAATGACTTCTCTACGGACGCTCTATCAGCAAAAACATTGAAATTATTGTCGGGGGAGCTACCTAAGTTAAAGTTTTATTACTCAGTTCCTAACGACTTAGATCCTCTCAAAGAATATGGTCTAAATGCTCCGAGCCCAAAAGCTCAAATGGAGGAGTTTACCACGACTTCTAGGGTTCCTGGCAAACCAATTAGCTTCCCTCTAAATCGTGAGATATTAAATGAATTTAGCAAAGAGTTTGTTGAGGTGACTTTAACTAAAGCACATATTTGTCAGGCAACGTCAGCATCATTTAACAGTGCTATTACCACGGGCGTTCCTAGCAGATCACAACGGGATGATATCCTCAAGCAACTAAAAAATGGAGAGCCATTGGTTTTTACTGCATCTCCAGACCCAACCATCACCGACTATACCCTTACCATAAATCGTTGCTGCAAGCTTGCTGACGATGAGCAAGCCACAGAATGTCAATTCACCCAAACGTCGAAGCTTGGGATTAAATTCAAAAAAAAGTAGGCCTATTTTGATTTAATTTCAGGACCTTAATTAGTCGCTGTAGCGAAATGTAATCGCCAATCCCCCAAATATTCGCTTTAGCACGTTTTGGCTGGATTTT